>JBLHON010000310.1:0-4550 GCA_047621865.1 Crocinitomicaceae bacterium
CACCTATCAGATTTTAATTTAAAAGCGCTCGACGAGAGAGAGATCATTGTGAATCAACATTGCTATGGTTGCACTGCTGGCGCTGGATCAAGCTGTGGTGGAACAACATCATAAAGAATCAACTTAAGGTTATTAATACGAAGGAATAAATGAAGTCATACTTAGATGAAACAGTAAATGTATATCGCGACGCGGCACTAACGCCGGATGTTGGACTTTGCTGTACGACTACACCAGTGTGGGCATTACCAGGATTGGATATGCCTAGTATCATGATGGAAATGAATTATGGATGCGGGAGCACTGTAAATCCACGTGATCTTGTGAATGAGCCAACTGTATTATATGTTGGCGTGGGAGGAGGAATGGAGGTGTTTCAATTTTCGTATTTCAATCGTACTAAGAATGGAGTAATTGGCATTGATGTCGTTGACGAGATGTTGGACGCGTGTAAAAAGAACCTAAAGGATGCTGAAGCAACAAATCCATGGTTTAAGTCTGAATTTGTTGACATTCGCAAAGGGGACGCACTTAATCTTCCAGTAGAAGACAGTTCAATTGACGTGGCAGCTCAAAATTGCCTGTTCAACATATTTAATCCTGAGGATTTAAAAAAGGCGCTTGCAGAAATGTATCGTGTGCTTAAACCCAATGGTAGATTAGTACTTTCAGATCCAGTAACGGAAGATCCAATGCCTGAATCATTGAAGAATGATGATCGCCTTCGTGCACTTTGTTTAAGTGGTTCACTTCCTTTGAATGAATATGTCAAAATGATGACAGACGCTGGATTTGGAACAATCGAAATTCGTGCAAAACGTCCTTATCGAGTACTTGATCCTGGACATTATGATACGGAAGAAATGATCTATCTCGAAAGTGTTGAAGTTTGCGCGATTAAAGATCCTATGCCTGCAGATGGACCTTGTGTCTTCACGGGTAAAACGGCAATCTATTTTGGCGATGATGAGTATTTTGACGATGGAGAAGGTCACACGCTCATGCCTAATTCACCATTGGCAATCTGTGATAAAACAGCTGGAGCATTGGCTAAATTGGGACGACAAGATATTTATATTTCAGAATCGACCTATTTTTATGATGGTGGTGGATGCTGCTAGAAAAATAAATCCACCAGTGCCATTAATAGTGATACTCATAGCGTGATTTTTTGATCCAGTTGCGCTTAAGATTCTCGTGAATTATCATTTTGGGCAAGCCGTTTTCGTAATATTCGTACGTCGTGATACCAATCTCTATAGGTACATTGTGTTCAATTAAACTGCTCCATGAGGTAGATTTAATGAGCTGATCAGTCTGATTGTACTCTAGGGTCGTCTTGCCATTATAGGGAGTCCCGTCTTGAATTAACTGTCCTTTTGAATTGTATACTTCATACTTATATGGGAAGTATTCGTATTCATACTCATATTCTCCTTTTAGTTGTCTCCGAATATATTTTTCCGGATTCTGTTCATAGTCATTCCTCATTTCTCGGCTCTCCCTAAATTGATCCCAGACCTCGTCTTTGAGCATATAAGTCCCGTCTGTATGAATCAAGTTCCCTGAAGTGTCGATTTTTTTAAGGTCGTAATATGCACTGATAGAACTCATCTTTCCCTTGTCATCAAACGTAACAAATTCAGATACCAGCAATGTGTCACCTACTTGAGTGTATCTGGCTAGATGCTTAGTCTTGGTGTCATTGATATAGTCTATCTGCAATTCTATTACCCATGAAGTATCACCATTCACTCTTTTGATGTATTTGGTGGTTCTGTAGAGCTCATGATTTTGAGTGTATTGATCCACATGGTAACGATTAGAATCAGTATAGGTCCACTGTTCTTCAGAATCAAATAGCGTCGAATCTTCTTTGTTAACATCAAAAGAGTGAGTCCTTCTGCCAAGTGAATCATACCGAGTAATACTTCGATACAAGAAATCCTTTGGTGGTAGAAGATGTTCAATCATCTGACCATTATGGTTATATCTTCTGATTTCGTTGATGTAGCTGGTGTCATCTTTGATCAATGTGATGACCAATTCTTTAACTTGAAGTTCTTTCACCTTCTTTTGAATGAGCGTGTCAATTTGATCTACATCTTGTGAAATTGAGCTGCTTGTCGCGAAACTGAGGATCAGAAATACTATTAATTTCATCAATTATCGAATAATAGTAACATGCCCAATAATCTCAATTGGAATTTTTCGGTAATCTGAATACGTCACTTTATAAGTATGAGTACCATCTTGCACCTGACTCCCACGATACGTTCCATACCAAACTTCGTTAGGGTCGTTTGTCTCGAAAACAATCTCTCCCCATCGATTAAAGACGATTAATTCATAGTGATTAAATTCACACGAATAGACGGGAGAAAAACCGTCATTCATGGGGTCATTATTTGGCGTAAATGAATTGGGGAAATAAACCACACACGTACAATCCTCTTCGTCCACGTTTATGGTATCACTGGCTGTTCCACATGAATTCGTTAAGGTGATCCAGTAATCGCCAAATGCACTGGCAGTTATTGTGGGTTCTTGACTTCCCGTATTCCAGAGATAACTAGCACTTTGTGGAAGCGTGCCCAAACTAAACTCCCGACCTTTACAAGTCAAAATATCTGGACCTAAATCTGCAACTGGTGGAGTAGTGGTGAAAATTTCAATCGTATCTGTAGCCGTGCAACCTGCAATAGTGAGGACCACAGAATAAATTCCAGACTGACTTGCCGTAAATGTTGAGTTGGTCGACAAATCCTGCCAGACGTATGTTGCCCCTGCCTGAGTAGCATCCAAAATTAAGGGTTGATTTGAACAGATGCTTGTATCAATTCCAAGATCAACTGTTGGAGTGGTATAGGAGACAGTAATTGAATCTCTAGCTGTTCCACAGGCTGTTGTGACCTCTACCCAATAAAGCCCAGGAATGGAAACATTAAATGTTGGGTCAATTGAATTGTCTTGCCAGAGATAAGTGGCCAATGGAGTAGTAGCATCAAGTGGCAAGATTTGACCGGGGCAAAGTGTTGTGTCGTTTCCTAAATCAATGTCAAAAAGGGTAATCGAATTTTCATAAATACATCCAGGCGGAAAAGCATAACATGTGCTTGCGGCAGAAGGAAAAATAAAATTGACCAAGGCTAGATTTACAGGAGTTACACCTGTTGATATTGGGGGAGGTGGCTCTTCTCCACTGTACCAGAGGTTCATGTCTCCAAGTCCAACGATTCCACCATTATTTGCTGCGCCAACAAAATCTGTTGTTGCAAAGGTAAATCCGAAATTCAAGCAAGTTGCAATTGGTGGAGCTGCGCCCGGGAGTGTTGTGGTTGCTTGAAATTGATTGACGAGTGGAACACCATCTAATCCCTTATAGGCGTTGCCAATAAATGTAGGTGCACAACAGGTAATATTTGCACCCTCATATCCTGGGCCTGGAGCACCAAGTCCAGCAACTCCAGTAGCGGCATTTGGTGTTATGACTAGTCCAGTGAGTCCACTTAGTATCGTTGAAACTGATACTGAAGCTGCTGTGCAACAGGTGATTTCATATTGATAAAAAACCTTACCACCTGAATCTAAGAATGCTTGAATGTCTGGGAGTAGACTGGAATAGTCCTGAACGCCAAAGAAGCAGAGCCAGTCATAACCATTAATAGGATCAACACAAGTTGTTGCAAATCCTACTGGGAGCGTCGTTAAACCTGTAGTTTGTTCCGTTACTGTATGCCCATTAGCTGTAATAGCCGCGATGAGCTCAACACCTGGACTATTGTAGCCTACAGCATTCATAATATAAATTTCCTCGGCTTGACAACTGAATATAGTTGAGCAAAAGATAAACAGAACCAATAAACTTTTCTTCACGTAGTAGATATTGAGTCAACGAATTGAATACGAATTGAGATTCTACGAATTAAAGATACTCAAGTTCTGCTTTACGTACAATTTTATTCCGTTAAGGGCCTGTCAGTGCTGTAAGTTAATTGCAAGATTCGATTAGCATTTCCTGACTTGGCAGGGGGCTAGAAGAATCGGAAGTGCTTAGCGCCGTGGAAATAAACTCCATTAGAGACGCTGCCTGTAAAGCTTGTTCAAGTTTGCATTGTAATTGGGCTTGTGAGCATAATAAACATAGCCATCATGGACAACGAGTTTCTTTGGATAAGCATGCTTAGTAATCTTTGTTTCCTTGCGAACTGAGAAATCTTCCTCTTCAAATTTCACGAAATGCTGAACTCCATTTCGCTCATAAACAGTATAGAATTCATTGCGTTCACGATCCAAATGATTGACTTTCGCCCAGTCCTTATCCAAGTGATAATCAATGGGGATTAATCTAAGTTGACTACCTGCATCAGAAAATTCAACAACATTTCCATTTAGATGATCAAAAATATACGTGGTATCATTCCTTACAAACAATGGATTATATGCAGGCTGGGAGAGCACAAATTCAAAGAACATATCCCGTTCAAAATGATCACGGGCCTTTTGGAGATTAGCAACACTTACTTCTGCCGTTTTTAAGTTGGCGAGAT
>JBLHON010000311.1:0-4517 GCA_047621865.1 Crocinitomicaceae bacterium
AGATGATGAAATCACTGATAATTGTTCTTCTCGTACTCGTTTCTTTTGGTGCAAATGCCCAAAAATTATCAACCACTTTCACGGATGATTTTTCTCGCTGGACATGGGATGGAGGATCATTTAAAACAATTTTTTCGGATGATTGGGACAATTGGAAATACGACGATCTTTCAATTAGAACCGTTTTCGCGAATGATTGGGACAATTGGGAAGTTGGAAACGATGTAACAGTAAAAACTGTTTTTTCCAATGATTTTGATGGTTGGGAAGTGCGAGGACATGGCAAGACAATTCGTGTAAGCACAACGTTTAATGATGATTTCGAACGCTGGTCAATCTCAGGTGATGCTGATGGATCAATGAGAACAGTTTTCTTGAGAAACTTCGAGCGATGGGATGTAGACATTGATGATTCTGATCTTTCAGAAGATTTAAAAGTTGGCATTGCTTTTATCGCCGTTTTTACCGCGTTTAAACAAAACTAATTTTTTTTAATAGGTTTTTATTCAGAACTTTACATCTTAAAAAGGACAACTATGAAATATATTTACCTTACACTTTTCACGCTATTGACTGGAGCAGCATTTGGACAGTTTGGTCAAGTTGCTAATGGCGGTTTTGAAAACTGGACGAATGCGACACTCTATGATTACCCTACACAATGGGGAAACACAAACACTGATGAATTCTATGGAATACCAACTGTAGTAAAATCTACGGACGCGCAAGATGGTTCATATTCTATCGAGTTGAGAGGTGTGGAAGTTGGACAAGCTCCTGATACTATTTTTGGATATTGCTTTCATGGAGATCCTAATTTTGCTTTTGGAATACCTTATTCTGCTCAATTCGATGAGGTTCAGGTTTATTACAAAAGTGATATTGCTGTAGGAGACTCGGCATATTTGGTCCTTCAGCGTTACGTAGGAGGTGTTCCACAGCCTCAGATGATCATGCCAATAATTCAGGGAACACAAGCTGCTTGGACGATGGCAAGTTTGTCTATCCCTGCTGGAACTCAAGATTCTTTATGGATTGGATTTGTAATTGGAAATCCATTCATTGGCGAATGGGCAGATCCAGGATCGTGGGTTCGATTGGATAATGTTAAACTATTGAATAGCACGGCTGCAACTCCAGATCTACCTGACCATAGTTTTGAAGATTGGACAGCCCTCGCATACGAATCTGCAGACGATTGGTATAGCACATCTGAGTGGCTTGCAGGAATTGGAATGGAAAATGTACTAAAGACGATAGATGCAAACACTGGCTCTTTTGCAGCCGAATTGACAACTGTTGATGTTCCTACAGAAGGAGATACAATTCCTGGTATTCTTTCAATTGGTGCAATTGATTTCGGTAATATAATTAATCCTTTTGCAGCAATCCCGTATACAGCAGTTCCAACAAACATTTCTGGAGCTTACAAGTACACGCCAGCTCCAGGTGACGGGGCAGGTTTATTTGTCGAATTCTGGGCCTCTGGATCAATGATTGGATCACACACGGAGATTTTCACGACCCAAGCTACGTATACAACATTTTCAGCACCACTTGTTATATCTGGGATTCCAGATTCTATGAATTTGTATATTTATTCTGGAGACTTTCCTGGTTCTGTTCTCAAGATAGATGATCTATCATTAACAGGTGGTGACGTTGGATTGAATGAGTTTGCATCTATGAATGTAAATATTTATCCAAATCCTGCTTCTGAAACAGTGATGCTAAAAGCAGAAGGAAATTATGCGTATACAGTTCTTGATCTTGCTGGAAATGTAATCATGACTGATACGAATGTAACTGGTCCAATCGAATTATCAATTGGACATTTGGCGAGTGGAACTTATCTTGTTCGAATCAACAATGACCAAAATTCTGAAACTCAGAAATTGATGGTTAAATAGTCATTAAAGTACTAGTATGAGGGAAGTCGATTGGCTTCCCTTTTTTTTTGGAGATAAATCTTACATGCTCCCTGGAGAAAGAGGATAAGAACTGAATTCATGTTAAATTAAAAAAGCGAACTAAGAAATACATCAAGACATCAATAATTGTTTCAAATTTTAATTCTTTTTACTTAGATTTCTGATCATAGCAAAGAGAATCTTTGAAATTTCTTCGGCGACATTATAGAATCTGTCATAATTGGATTTTTCAATAGTTCCTTCGTCCTGTAGAACATCTAATATTGCAACACATTCGAAGGCTGAACTTCTAGCGATGACGAAGAAATTTCTTCTATCAGGCTTCGTGAACCTTCCTGAGCCTTCTGCAATATTCAATACAACACTGAAAGAGGCACGCCTCAGCTGATCTTTCGTTGTTGGATCCAGTTGAGTTTCTTTAATAAAGGCGCGAATTTCTGAATTAAATAATTTGGCTTTGTTATATATAACAAGCTTTTCGAAATCAAACATAGTTGGTAGGTTAAATTACCTACTTAAGATACTTAAAAAGATTGAAATAATGAAAGTGAGGTTGAAGCTGAGAAAAAAAATCAGAGTGGCAATTTCGCTCTCGCTCTCTTACTCACACTATGATAATGGTAAATCTTAACTTGAAGACTAATTTGAGTTCCAGAGTCAGAGCGAAGAAAAATCAGAGTGGCAATTTCGCTCTCGCTCTCTTACTCACACTAAGATAATGGTAAATCTTAACTTGAAGACTAATTTGAGTTCCAGAGTCAGAGCAAAGAAAAATCAGAGTGGCAATTTCGCTCTCGCTCTCTTACTCACTCTGATTTTGTACCCACGAAGGGAGTCGAACCCTCACGTCCTAGGACACACGCCCCTCAAGCGTGCACGTCTACCAATTCCGCCACATGGGTGTATTTAGAAGAATTGCAAATATAGCTGAATGTTCTGTAATGTAAAAGAATTCATTTGCAAATACATTGGAACTGACAAATCGATTGAAGAATGTGCCTCCTTGTTATTTGATTCAGTGCATCTTATGCTTCAATAGATATGAGCAGATTTATATTAAAAATATTAAAGCCACGTTTTTTTGAATGACTTAATTCAACAAGTAAATTAATCTGATTTATTATCGAATAATGACAGGATTAAGGCGCTAATGACCTAGATATAGAAAGCCATGCCGAGTCTCAGAAACTCCATCCTTATCCACTGAATCTACTCGGTAAAAGTAGGTTCCATCCTTTACAGGAACTCCTGCAGGAGTATTCCCATCCCAAGAATAGTTGAGCCCATCATACGTGATGATTTCATTGCCCCAACGATTTAAAATTGTTACGGTCATTTCATCCAAATAAGGAAGATTAATGGTAAATAAATCGTTGATCCCATCTCCATTTGGAGTAAATGAATTTGGGAGATTGAAGAGCTCGGGTGCTGTTGCAAGAGCAGAATCTTTGTTGCACATTTCCACACTTGCATGATCGAGAAAATAGTACAACCTATTTTCGGCTGCTGGCGCATTAGTCGTATGATCTAAGTTCCCCAAAAAAGAAATCGTGAACTCATCTTCTCCGCCCAGCGCAATATAATAACCAACTACTTCATGCCAACCCGCCTCACTTCCTCCATCACCAGATTCAACAGTAGGATCAGGATTTGATTCACTGTAAATCGCGAGTTCAATATCGAAAATAGTTGGCTCGTTATAGCCGAACAAGCAATCTATCATTTCAGTTTCATAGGTATACCCATTTAAAACGGTATTTTTCACCCAGTACGAATAACAATATGCTGAATCCGCTATAAGATCATCTATTATTTTAATTGTAACCCCTTCTCGGTAATTTATTGTAGGCTCTAATTCGATCCCCGCCATTCCATTTCCAGAATAGGGAGATGAATAGCCTGAATATACTGCAGGTGGTGTAAATGATGCTCCCGAGAAACAAGTATGAAAGAAGTCTGGTGTATTAATCGGATCCCAATCGTCAATCGCAGAAATACTCTCAGCATTATTCGTTACCAAACATCCGTCAACACTTTCAAAGCTAGCGTTTTCCAGCAAGTTTTGTGCATAGGTTGTCGAAGTAATAGATAACATTGTGAGTCCAATCACACAGGTAAACGCTTTTTTCATCAAACCAAAGTACGGAAAATTGTTCAAATTAGCGTGTAACTTTTAATGGGATTTTTTTACGAGTGATTTAGCTAAATCCGTTAAGCGTTTATAACAATGCCAATATCACATGAAATCAGGTTTTAATTGCCTTTCCGCTCCATGTAAAAGAGAATAATTCAATTAAAATTGATATTTTAGTTTCCCAAAATTGAATTGAATGGACCTGCGAATAAAAAGCTACGAAGAGTACGAGGCAAAGTATGCCCAAAGTGTTGAGAATCCAGAAAAATTCTGGTCGGATATTGCCAAGAAATTCACGTGGAAGAAGGAATGGGAAACGACCCTCGAGTGGAATTTTACTGAGCCATCAATTGAGTGGTTTAAAGAAGGTCAATTAAATATCACAGAGAATTTATTGGATCGTCATCTTCCGACAAGAGGAGATCAAATCGCATTTCATTGGGAAGCAAATG
>JBLHON010000312.1:0-4508 GCA_047621865.1 Crocinitomicaceae bacterium
GGTGGAATCGCGGATAGACGTGGAATATTTGATGCTATAAGTGGATTTAACGAAATCGCAGGGGATTACCCGCAAGCGAGACTTCTGCTTATTGGACCCGTTGACAAATCGGACTTGTCAAGATTCTCTGAAGAAATTTCTTCTAGCGAATTTAGTGAGAACATTGTCCACATACCCTGGATTGATCAAAGTCTATGGATTAATTATGCCAATGAATGCCATTTTTGCTTAGCGCCATTTCACGTTAATCCACAACACAATTCTGGCGTTGCAAATAAAATATTCCAATACATTCAAGCTGGTAAGTATATCATTGCATCAGATTGTACCCCTCAAAAAAATGTCATTGAAAAATATTCAGCAGGAGTTATTTTTAAATCACAAAGCGAATTCATTGAAGCCTATAAAGAGTGCCTTGAGAATCGAGATAAGTTAATCCAACAAGGTTTAACTGCAGCGACTAAATTTAACGCTGATAAAGTATACGAGCACAATATTGCATCCTATCAGGATAAAATCTCATCATTGGTCACCTTCTGAGAATCTCAAATTAAAAATCCTTATTAGTTGATTTTCAATGAGCGTCTTTAGGTAATTTCAGAACGATAAAACTAAGAAAAGGAGTAGCATGCTTTCACTGACCGTTTATGAAACATCCGTAAAATCTAAGCTGGTTAGAGAATCCCTTCAATCAGGTTTCATCCTTAGAATCATGGATGAAACAGCAATAGCACTCGTGGAAACTCATCGTGGAGCTCAAAAGGGCAAGGAATTGAAAGGTTGCTTCAAGAATGGGGCTATTGGCATCGCTATTTATCAAGATGAGACCATTGCTGCATACGGCTGGATTGGATACAATCGAGAATCTCTGCCGCAGCGAAAATACACTGTCTTTACTATTCCTGGCAACTCTGCCCATATTTTCGGATGCTATACCTTCCTCCCATTTCGTGGTAAAGGTTTGTACAAGCAAGTTGTTGGAAGCCTAGTAGATCAAGCGTATAAAGATGCGCTCACACAGGTGTATATTGATACAGTGATAGGCAATGTTCCAGCTGAGAAAGCAGTGAACAAAATGGGCTTTGACATGATCTCCAAGCAATACAAATTGTTCTTTTGGAATAAGATTATCTACGAATTTGAGCGACCAAAAAAATAACAAATCAGATCGTGGTTGATTTTAAAAGTCACCCTACAGATTTCGATCTCAGCCGAATAATCAGCTCTGAGTAGACTAAATCAATCATCTATCTCCTCAAAATCGACATCTTCCACATCAGTTGCAGAAGTGTTTTTTTTAAGGATATTCGTTTTACCTAGATTCTTTTTCTTGTGCTCTCGCTCCTTATTCGTTTGATTTCGCTGGGCATTTAACCTCTGCTCCTCTTCCTGATTTCGCTTAACATTCATCCATTGACCAAGAAATCGAACCAGAACAACCACTCCAACAATAATTAGAAGAGTTCGAATGAGATTTGGTATGCCTGCCTCGACCATCGTTTATTTAGACAAGTGCATGTTTCGTTCAGAATAAATCTTTCTAAAGAATGGATCCCGCAAATCTTTGATAAAACGGATTGCTTCACCAGTAGATTTCATTTCAGGCCCAAGTTCTTTTTTGACATCAGGGAATTTCTCATAGGAGAAAACTGGAATTTTAACTGCATAACCTTCCTTCTTAGGCTGGAAGTTGAAATCCTTCACCTTCTTCTCTCCTAGCATCACCTTCGTTGCATAATTCACGTATGGTTCATCGTAAGCTTTGGCGATAAATGGCACTGTTCTAGAAGCTCGTGGATTTGCCTCGATAACATAAACAATGTCGTCTTTGATGGCAAACTGTATATTCATCAGACCAACAGTTCTCAATTCTACGGCAATTTTCCGAGTGATATCAACGATTTGTTGCATCACGAAATCACCTAAATTGAAAGGTGGTAAGAGTGCATACGAATCTCCAGAATGAATTCCAGCTGGTTCAATATGTTGCATGACTCCAATGATATAGACGTCTTTTCCATCACAAATTGCATCAGCTTCTGCCTCGATTGCACCTCCCAAGAAGTGATCCAGTAAGATTTGATTTCCAGCCATTTCGCGAAGAATATCAACAACATGATGCTCTAATTCTGCGTCGCTAATTACAATTTTCATTTTCTGTCCTCCAAGAACATAAGATGGTCGAACCAATAATGGATAGCCTAAATCTTGAGCCAGGACTAATGCCTGTTCTGCGCTTTCAACAATTCCATATTTCGGAAAAGGAATATTATTGTCTAGAAGAAGTTTAGAGAATCGACCGCGATCTTCTGCCAAATCGAGTGCTTCATAACTCGTTCCAAATATTTTAATGCCATAACGTTCCAACTTCTCAGCAAGCTTCAAAGCCGTTTGTCCACCCAATTGAACAATTACGCCCTCTGGCTTTTCGTGGCGAATGATATCGTAAATATGTTCCCAAAAAACAGGCTCAAAGTAGAGTTTGTCGGCAGTATCAAAATCCGTGGATACTGTTTCAGGATTGCAATTGATCATGATTGTTTCAAAACCACATTCTTTCGCAGCGAGAACTCCATGCACGCAACTGTAATCAAATTCAATTCCCTGACCAATTCTATTTGGGCCAGAACCAAGTACAATGACTTTCTTCTTATCCGATACAACACTCTCATTCTCATACTCAAATGTTGAGTAATAATATGGGGTTTGAGCTTCAAATTCAGCTGCACACGTGTCTACTAATTTGTAAACACGTCTAATGTCAAACTCATCACGTTTTGTATAAACTTCAGATTCCAAACATTTCACTAAGTGAGCAATCTGACGATCTGCATACCCTTTTTGTTTGGCTTCAAACATCAACTCCTTTGGAAGTGTTTCCAATTGAAATTTTGAAATTTTATCTTCGAGCTTAATTAAATCTTCAATTTGTTTTAAGAACCAAATATCAATTTTCGTCTTCTCAACGATTGTTTTAAAAGGAATTCCAAGCTTGATCGCATCGTAAATATGAAACAATCTATTCCAACTTGGATGTTCTAGACTGTGGAGAATCTCATCTTGATTCGTCAATTCTCGACCATCTGCACCAAGTCCATTTCTATTAATCTCAAGTGATTGACAGGCTTTCTGAAGTGCTTCTTGAAAAGAACGGCCTATTGCCATCACCTCTCCAACTGACTTCATCTGTAGTCCAAGTTCACGATTTGTTCCAGGGAATTTATCGAAATTCCATCGAGGAATTTTAACGATCACATAATCGAGCGTTGGCTCAAACAATGCTGAAGTAGTCCCCGTAATTTGATTGGTCAACTCATCTAAATGATAACCTATTGCCAATTTTGCGGCAATTTTAGCGATTGGATATCCAGTAGCTTTCGAAGCCAAGGCTGACGAACGCGAAACGCGTGGATTAATCTCAATGGCAATAATATCCTCCTTTTCGTCTGGTGAAACTGCAAATTGTACGTTACATCCTCCGGCAAAATTTCCAATTGAGCGCATCATTTTAATCGCCATGTCGCGCATCCTCTGAAAAGTCGTATCAGATAAAGTCATTGCAGGAGCCACTGTGATTGAATCACCTGTATGCACTCCCATTGGATCAAAATTCTCAATCGAACAAATGATAACTACATTGTCGTTTGCATCTCTGAGTAATTCCAATTCATATTCCTTCCATCCTAACAATGCCTTGTCAATCATCACCTCATGAATTGGTGATATTTTTAGACCATTTTCTAGGTGAGTATCAAACTCAGCAGGATCATGAACAATTGCTGCACCTGCCCCACCCAATGTATAGGATGCTCGCACGCACAAAGGGAATCCAAATTCCTGCGCGATTTCTTTTCCTTGCAAGAAAGATTTAGCTGCTGCTTGAGGTGCCATTGGAATACCAATTTCAGCCATCAAGTTTTTAAAAGCATCTCGATTTTCAGTGATTTCAATCGCATTGATATCAACCCCGATTATATCGACTCCAAATTCTTCCCAAATCCCCATCTCATCACATTTGATGGCGAGATTCAATCCGGTTTGTCCTCCCATAGTTGGAAGAACGGCGTCAATATCATGTTTCTCAAGAATCTCCACAATGCTCTCTGTTTCCAAGGGTAACAGGTACACATTATCCGCAACGACTTTGTCAGTCATAATTGTTGCAGGATTGGAATTAATAAGGGTAACTTCGATACCTTCTTCTCTAAGAGATCTAGCTGCTTGTGATCCAGAATAATCAAACTCACAAGCCTGGCCGATAACAATTGGTCCACTACCAATGATGAGTACGGACTTAATAGTGTTGTCTTTTGGCATTTAATGCACTTTTCAGGGTTCAACGTGCGCCATTGTTGGCCACAAATTGAAGGCAAATTTAGATAAAAATTGACACCATGCTAAAACGTTTTTCAAGATGTTTTGAACAACCAACGTGGATAAGTTAATCATTCCAATTCTAAGCCCTATTTAGCTTATGATTCACGCGAATTACACTGTTGATAAACAAT
>JBLHON010000313.1:0-4467 GCA_047621865.1 Crocinitomicaceae bacterium
TGCTGGAATTGATGAAAACACGTTAACTGGTGTTTCTATCTCTCCAAATCCATCTAATGGAATTATGACTATCTCTACTTCATCTAACGTTGAAAGCGGAATCGCTGTTTACGATATGATTGGTAATGTAGTTCACACATCTAACATGAACGCTGAAACTACTGTTGATCTTTCAACTTTAGGAGCTGGTGTTTATCTTGTTAAGATTTCTAACGAAAATGGATCTGCTGTTGAGCGTGTAGTTATCAAATAGTTTTGATAAACTACCTCGAACAGAGGATACACTAATATCGAAAAGTCGGTTTCAATTTATTTGAAACCGACTTTTTTTTGTTTTCTTTCCTTACTTTTGCAATAAATTGAACGATGAAAGCATATGTATTCCCAGGTCAGGGTGCCCAATTCTCAGGAATGGGGAAAGACCTATACGAAAGCTCTACGAGTGCAAAGGAGTTATTTGAGAAAGCAAATGAAGTGCTTGGCTTTGAGATCACAAAGGTGATGTTTGAAGGGAGCGATGAAGAGCTCAAGCAAACAAAAGTAACGCAGCCAGCTATATTCTTACATTCAACAATCTTGGCCTCTACGCTGGGAAGTGGATTCCAACCAGATATGGTAGCTGGGCACTCGCTCGGTGAGATTTCTGCACTCGTTGCAAATCAAACGCTGAATTTTGAAGATGCTCTTCGTCTCGTTTCTAAACGGGCAATGGCAATGCAAGCAGCATGTGATCTTGAACCGTCCACTATGGCCGCAATTTTAGGTCTTGACGACGACATAGTTGAGAAGATCTGCACAGAGGTTGATGGAATTGTCGTAGCAGCCAATTATAACTGTCCTGGACAACTCGTGATCTCAGGTTCGATTCCAGCCGTGGAAGCTGCATGTGCTCAATTGACAGAAGCAGGAGCTAGAAGAGCATTAATCCTTCCAGTTGGCGGTGCCTTTCACTCTCCGTTAATGGAGCCAGCACGTGAAGAATTAGCCGCTGCAATTGAAGGAACTCATTTCGCACAGCCAACCTGTCCAATTTATCAGAACGTAGTAGCAAAGGCTGTGACGGATTCTACTGAAATTCAACGGAACTTAATAGCACAATTGACAGCTCCTGTAAGATGGACGCAAACAATGAGTCAAATGATTGCTGATGGCGCTTCTGAAGTAATTGAGGTTGGTCCAGGTAAGGTTCTTCAGGGATTATTTAAGAAAGTTGATCGGAAATTTCCTTGTTCTAGTGCTGAGTTAGTACTGAGTGAATAGAGAAGTAAAGAATTAATTCAAAAAAGTCTTGATAGTATCAGGACTTTTTTTTTGCCCAAATTTCTCGTGCCAAAACCAAAGAATCAGTGGACATAGAACGTATAGCGCGAGATCAAACTAGTCCATTTTAAAACCTTCAGGCAATGCGAGTAGCTCAGATGGAATTTCATCTATCTTTTCAATCATCTGGATTTCTTTGATAACTCCCTGCTTAGAGTAACTCATATCAACCCCTCGCCAGATCCAACCCTCAGTTTGCCCGCTCTTACTCTTCCATCCAATAGCAACTTTTCCCAAAATTGTTTTCTGCCCAATGGGATTATATTCTTGATGAAGCTGCATTTTATCGCCATGGGAAAATATAGACAACTCAGTATCTTTCACACGTAAAGGAGGTGCAGACCAAGATTTTTCTTCTTCTCCATTGACATTAAGGTAATGACATGTATAGCTGCCTTCTAATGCTCCACTCCAAATCAATCGTTTCTTCTGATGGTCTTTTGGTGAATAGTGGATATCCTGATCAACCACTGCACGTTTCCCGTAACGATCAAACCAAACTGTTTCTGTGCCCGTCCAAGCACCAGAGTATTCGAATGTCAATTTCCCTGATGCAACACTAAGAATACGATCAGCCATTGGAACAGCTTCATTGGCTTTCTGACCAGCTAAATCAGGATTAGCTTCATTGGATGGGGCATTATCTGCTGAATCTGAACTACTAATATCCGATTCACAGGAAAATAGTACACAAGAAATAACGAGGGCAACTAGGAATATACTTTTCATATCGGCGATATTGGTGCAAGGTAAGATACGAAATAAATGTCAAATATTAATGGCTATCTAGGTATTAATCACAGTATTATCAATAAATAGACTGCCCAATTATCTTTATGAAATGGGTCAAAACAGATAAAAAAACATTTTTCAGTGTCTTTTTTTATGGAATAATGAAAGAGTTCACATCTCATTAGAGAAACAATTAAGAAACTTAAAATTTAAGAAGATGAAAAATGCACTAATACTAATAGCTCTTTTCTTTACATCACAATCATTTGCACAGCCTCTTGGTGATGTCATAGGGAACGTTTACGAAAATGGCACGAAGATCGCCGCAATTGATGCAGTCGTTTACATTGAATCCGGCGGAAGCATATATAGAACAAAAGCAGATTTAGACGGTCGATTTAAGATAAGCGCAATTCCTGCTGGTAAGTACCAAATGCATATTCGCTATCAAGGTGATACGATGCCAAACATTTTTATCGACGTTCCAATGGATGGGTTTCACAACTGTGGAGATATTAGTTTCGTTGGTAAGAACGCTGAATTTGATGGAAAGTACCAAGATCTTGATGGAGGAACAGTAACTGCTATTAGCAACGAAATGAAACTCGTTGATGGTAACTTGCCGGTTGCGACATTGACAGCTGAAGAAATAGATAAGTCGCCAGCTAAATTCGACCTTAATGGATTGATCACAGGAATGACAAGTAATGTTAGACAAACTGCAGATGGTTCGCTCGTTTTTAGAGGAGCACGAAAAGGGGATATGATCTACATGATTGATGGTGTGAAAACCCGTGAAGCTGGTTCTGTGCCAGGAGCATCAATTGCACGAATGATGGTTTACACAGGTGGATTACCTGCCAAATATGGTGATACACTTGGTGGTGTGGTAGTGTTGGAATCAAAAAGCTATTTCGACCTCTACAGATCATGGGAAGGTGACCAAATTAGAAAAGGATTAAGATAACGAGTCTTAATGCAGAGAACAGCCTCATCTGATAGCTTCGAGTAGTAGCTATTGGAGGAGGCTTTTCGATTGAAAACTAGCACCAACATCATTGTTATGAAAACGTTCATATTCTGTTTAATAATAAGTTGTATTTCGGGCAATGTGAATGCTCAAATTTATGGAAGTGTCATAGATTGGGAGAAGGTGGAATTAGCCGACGTGAAGCTCTACTTCTTCTTAGATGATTCTCTTATTCAACGAACGAAAACGAATCTGAATGGAACGTACAGAATCGCTTGTTTGGATTCAGGAATATATAAAGTACTCGTCAAGGGACCATGGCACGAAGAATTTGAAACGTTTGTACTAATCAAGGATGACGAAACGCTCCAGCTAGAGACAATTAAATTGCCTGAATCAGTTGTTTACGTTGACATATGCTGGTTTCCTTGCTATAACAATATGATACATCTAGACCCTTTTGGTGGGCCAACAGTAATTGAAGCAGAAGATAGTAGACAACGATAATACCGTCAACTAAACCGTTGACAAGTTTGAGCATAGTTTTCAAGGTAAGAAAGAAAACGAGCAGTGAATTTTACGGAACCTCCTTTCTAGAAGCGTTCACTGGTTGTAGATTACCTTGAGAGCGTGCTCTTTTTTCGTGCGAGTAGATGCCAGACTCTAAAAAATTGTTTGGCAAGAAAATTGTAACTTGCACCACCAAAATAAATCTATATGAAAATCGCTGTAAGCATTCTATTATTTGTAGCCGTTAGTTTTTCAACGCTGGCACTTAATCCTTCAAGAACATACAAGCAATTACCGGAGAAGTACAACATGGAGTACAAGCAGGCCAAGGTTAAAACAAATGATGGCAATGCTGAATTGAATATTTGGGATTTTCCATGTAAAACGAAAACAACAAAACTGATTCTAATTGCACATAGTGGCGAAGGCAATATGGCAGATTACCTGCGTAGAGTCGATCAATTAACCGAAAACTTTAATGTTGTCATTTTTGATTACAGGGGTTTTGGCGAAAGCAGCGATTTCGAAATTGACAATAACATGTTCATCTATCCACACTTTATAGATGACATGGAATCAATGATTGATTATTGCAGAAAACAGCATGTAGCTACCTTTAACATCTATGGATGGGGAATTGGTGGTGGATTGGCACTTGGGGTAGGTTGGAATCGTCCGGAATCTCTGCAAATTATTGCTGATACACCTTTCCATTCTATGGAAGATCTCGAAGAGCGATTTGAAAGTTGGGATACCCCAATGGAAGTGCCTTTTGCAGGTTATGATAAGAAATTTGAACCAATTTACGCTGTTGATGCAGGTCCTGCAAAGAATCTGACAGGAGTTTTACTGATCATTGGAAGCAATGACATTCTCTTTAAGCCATCGGACATGGTGTCAATATCAGCAAAGCAGAAGAAGGTATTTGAAAAGGC
>JBLHON010000314.1:0-4465 GCA_047621865.1 Crocinitomicaceae bacterium
TCAAACTCTGATTTCAAAAAGGATTCTCGTTCAAAAGCTTCATCAAGAATACGACGGATTTCGTCTACCTGAATTGAATTGAATTGAACTGAATGAGCATGAATGACTTCAGATTTATCCATGGAAACAAACGAAGCTCCATAGCCCGAAAAGTCAATTGCAAGATGGCGACTCATGTTAATCGTTCTCCCAAGTACCTACCAATTCAATGGAGTTCAGAGAACCAAAGGACATTTCTTCTTTCTTACCAAATGGACTCTTTCCTGAGACTTTCAATGTAGCCATTTTCTGCTCTAGGCCAACCTCAACAGAATCTCTTACCTCCAGCTTCCATTCAGTTAATGTATAAGGGATATATCGCAATGAATCAGCTGAAAATGCTGTGAAACCTGCTTTATCTCGATTCAAGGTATACGATTTCGTTCCAAATTTTGACTGCATTAAGCCCATTTGAACTGTATCACGTCTGAATCCTGTAAACCATGCAGCATGAGGATTCTCAGCCCACTTTGAAAGGATTACTGCTTCATCCTCAGTCATCAGATTATTTATAGGACGATTGTCATGGTAGAGGTATTCGCGTTCTTCCGTTTTAATTCTTCTAGCAGGAACAGTTCCTTGAGCATCAACGAATGGGATGGTACCCGTTTTTACGAAGGCAACAAATTCCTCCCATGTCTTCAAGTAAGTTCCAGTTTTCTTCATGTGCTCTTTTTGCACATAGCGAATATCAGTCAAGTTTTGCTTTGACAAATCGTAGCTGTATTTGTCTCTCGCTTGTTCCGCCAACGTTTCTTTTACAGTAGTTCGTGACATACTAATCGTTATGATTGCAGCAATCCCAGCAATTCCACCCAAGATCACAATCATCGTTGATTTTAGTTTCCCAGAGCTATAGAGAAAGCTCAAAATACCAGAGACTAGCATCAAGATTGAAGCCATCATGTAGGTCATTCCTTGACCACTCTTAAGTCCAACGAATAAAAGAACAATTCCGACAATTAAAAACAATGCAGGAACTGAGTATTTCTTTAATAAGATAGAAGTGTTGTTTGTCATGATTATCTATTTACTTTTATAGGTAACAAATCTACAATTTTTTCGATGGTACGATGTGTCATACAGTACTTTTTTTTAACCGTTCAATCAATGAAGCAGATTCATTAAATTTTGCGCGCATTTGTTCACGAATCTCATGGAGAATTCTTCATTTTATAGTGTTTTACTTGAAAATTTTAATCTTCAGCCAAATGAGGGGCAATCAATTCTGTTTGAAGAGCTTGAAGCATTCGCTCGTCAAAAAGGAAGTAAGCAACTCTTTATATTGAAGGGATATGCAGGAACTGGGAAGACATCAGTTCTTGGAGCTTATGTGAAGACACTTGAACATTATAAAGTACGGACAAAGCTTCTGGCACCAACAGGTAGAGCTGCAAAGGTGTTCAGTATGAAGTCCAAAAAGGAGGCGCTGACAATACACAAACAAATTTACCGTAGAAAATCGAAAACGGATATTGGATCTCCCATAAGTCTGCAGCCAAATTTGCATCGAAACACGCTGTTTATTGTGGATGAAGCCTCTATGATTGGCGATTATACAATGCAGAAGGATGGCAGCGTGAGTGCACGTAATTTGTTGGAAGATTTGTTCGAGTACGTATTCTCTGCTGATGGCTGCAAGCTAATATTAATGGGAGATGATGGACAATTGCCTCCTGTTGGAAGTGATCATTCGCCTGCACTCAATCAGGATTATTTGGAGAATCACTATCCAACATTGCACATTCGATCGTTCAAGTTGAATGAAGTTCTTCGTCAAGCACAGGATTCTGAAATTTTGCGCAATGCAACACTCCTTCGCAATACTGAATGGGTTGATTATCCAAAATTTAATATCCGCCAACAAACAGATTTAATTCGGCTAAATGGGGCAGAACTGCAAGATGAACTGGAGAGTAGTATGTCTAAATATGGTTCAGAAGATTCAATTGTGATCACACGATCGAATAAAAATGCCAATCAATACAACCAACAAATTCGTGGAAGAATTTTGTGGTATGAAGAAGAACTTTGTGGTGGTGATGCACTAATGGTGGTCAAGAATAATTATTTCTGGCTGGGAGATGACTCAAAAGTTGGCTTCATTGCAAATGGAGAAGTAATTAAAGTTCGAAGAATCTTAGGGTTGGAAGATCTTTACGGGTTTCGTTTTGCTCGAGTATTGGTGACATTCCCAGATTATGATGATTTAGGAGATGTAGAAGTAATCGTGCATTTGGAAGCACTCACTGTAGAAGGCCCATCCTTACCACGTGATCGAATGAAGGCATTATTCTTTGAAATCGAGCGGGATTATGCACATATCAGCTTGAAAAAGAAACGCTATGAAGCAATTATGGCTGATCCCTATTTTAATGCACTCCAAGTGAAATATGCCTATGCTGTAACGTGTCACAAATCACAAGGTGGTCAATGGAGCCATGT
Organism: Crocinitomicaceae bacterium; assembly: GCA_047621865.1. Lineage (GTDB taxonomy): Bacteria > Bacteroidota > Bacteroidia > Flavobacteriales_D > Crocinitomicaceae > UBA4466. The sequence continues at coordinate 2,485 of JBLHON010000314.1, forward strand.
TTTTATAGATCAAGGATATATTAACGATGATATGATGGGGCCAGATTATTATCGTTGGCTCTATACTGCTCTCACACGAGGAACAGAAAAAGTGTTTTTGGTTAATTTCGCGGACGCTTTCTTCGAATCTTAGTAAGCTTTAACTGGCTCTGTGGATGATTGTCTCACTTTTTCTGTGCGATAGATAAACTTGATTGTATTGAAGAATTTATAACGCATCTGCTGCATGAATTCTTTTTTGTTCACGCCTCCAGCTTTGAGTGCCTTTCTATGTCCTAGCCAAACTGCATGGCGAATTCCACAGAACAATGATGCGTAAAAAAGCGTCGAAATCGTCTTGGAATAGGTGCGTTTTTGATTGAAAATGATGTGCAGCCGTTCATTTTGAAATTTAATGTGATGGGCCTCATCAATAAGAATGTCTGAACATATTTCTTTGAGTAATTTGCACTCAGAAGCATCGTGAATTGCTTGATAAAACACCTGTGCCGCGCTTTCAACAATGACAACTGCAATTGTCCAGAGTTCCATACTTGAATTGAGATATCGAATCTTTCTGAAAAGTGTATCTCCCCAATCGCTCTTTGTTCGTTCCTCTCCAAGTAGATCTATGTAGCGCCCGAGATTTGCTCCATGTTTTTGCTCTTCCTTGATAAATAATTCAACTGCCTCAATGTAAGAAGGATCATTTTGATTTATGGCGTGTTTTTTTGCTGCTTTCAAGAGATGTTTGCCATCACTCGTTTCGCCAAGTTGCCAGGCTTTTAGGGAGTAGAGGAGCTGTTCTTTTTGCGTTTCGCTCAGTGTGGGTTCTTGTTCCCAATTGACGCGTTTGACCGTTAAATTCTCTCGAAAATGATTTTTCCAGAAATGTGAAGAATGGATCATAGTGTTTGTTTAACACTACAAACAACGATTCTTTCGTGTTTAGTATAGGAGGGAGGAAAGCTTAACATTCTTTAAGAAGATGCGACTCAAAGAATTATCTGTTCTCAGATACCAAAGATCTCGAAAGAAACTTGCATCCTATATGCACTGCGGGCAGCATAATGATCATAATTAGCGGGATGCACTTTTGGTGATTTACGCAACACGCGATATACAGCAGAGGTAAATTCATAACTCGTAGATCCTTAAATGGTTATATGGCTGATGCTGCCGTCTGTTTCTATCACAAAATAAAGCTTCACTTCGCCTTCAATATCTTGATCGTTCATATAGCGTGGATAATGGCAGTGTGTCCTTATGAAATTCGATAGTGTTCGAGTCCAATGATCAATATGCAAATCCTGGTCGCGCCAGTTATATTTATTTTCTCTTGAGATTTCAGCGTCTGCAGTTGTACCATAGATGGAATCCTCGCGTGCAAAAATTAATGCTTCATTACTCAGGCTTGGGTAGAGCACTATCTTCTTCATATAATTATAGGGAGAATAAATTCTATGCTTTACTTCAGGTAGCGAGTGCATTCCATCTTTGGTGTTTACAAAGATCCTCATTCTCTTTGACTTGAAGTCTGGAAAAAGGACGATCCCACTATCATTGCTTATTCCTGATGCAATTGTTCTCCTGCCGCGAGTTATTGTTACCTGTGCATTTGGAATGGCAGCACCTGAGTATTCGTCAACTACCCTGATTGTTAATGTATAAGGTTCCTTTGCTGCAAAACAGTTCGTAAGAGAGCCGAGAAATAGGATGATGAGCAGAAGTTGTGACATGCGTGACTTTCATCAAACTATATGCCAATTGTCTTGTTCTAAAGATCTCTACATGCACTTTTCGAGCAGAAGCCCAAACCTCATTCTGAGAACGTGCTCAACTTAAATGATGTCTTACCAACAGAAATGCGCATTTTCGCCAACTTTTTATTGAAACGATCAATCACTATGCTCGCATTATCTCTGGTGAGGTATTTTCCCGCAAGGAGGTTTATTTCCTGCTTGAAAGCCATCAAGATAGTATAAGATCGATAGGCAGATAA
>JBLHON010000315.1:0-4455 GCA_047621865.1 Crocinitomicaceae bacterium
TCATCAGTGAGAGGTGTCCAGTTTTGCCCATCATCAGTAGTTTTCCAAACTCCACCTTGTGCAACTCCAACCCAATAAGTGCTGGCATCAGTAGGGTGGAAGGCGATACAATTGATTCTCCCCATACCCTTAGTAAGAGAGTTATCTGCACGCTGAGTAGGGCCAACAGGTATCCATCCGGCCTTATTCAAGTTCCCCATTTGCTTTTGCTTTGCAACACGAATGGCTTCATCATAAAAGACAGCACCATCGTAGAAATTCCCTTGTGGATCAACTCTCTTCTTAAATTCATCCAACCATCTATGCTCAGCTTTCCATCCTTTGGTTGTCGGCATTTTTTCTTGGGGAACCTTGTTTTCAATGATTCGTTCTACTTCCGTAAAAGTTCCTTCCTGAGCAAGACAGCTGAAGGCCATAAGTTGAATCGCGAGCGCGATCATTCCTTTTCTATAAGTCATCTGAATCTATTAGTTGGTCAATTATTTTTTCTAGTTCTCTGATTTCTTGTGGCTCAAGGCGAGAGTAGACGATTGTTTTTTTCTCTGTTCCTGAAGCATAATTGATCTCTTTCCGAGGGGGATTACTAGCTGGGTTTCCATACTCAGCATCTAGGCTTTCCCAATCAATGGAGGCAAGTTTATCTTGAATGACTTTCAACTCATTCTTTGGGATCTTACCCGATTTATCTCCAACATGTTTCACATTAAAATAGCCTTTGTAGGTATAGTTACCATCACTTTCAATTGAAATCGTATAAGATACACAGACGTCCATGCATCCGCCTTTTTTCAATTCAAAAGTCCAGATTTCTGTGCCATTTTCGAGATCTTTTGGAGTACTGCATGCAGTCAATAAAAGCGAGACGATTGCCACTAGGGCAATAAGCATAAAAGGAATTCGTGAGAATATTGTCATTGCATAAAGATAGTGAATCGTAAGAATACGAATTTAATCAATGTTGTGCCACTCGATATATGTTCAAGTTCTGGCTTTATTGGCTTCTTAGTGGATAGTTGGCAGGATTTAACGATTACGATTCAATAAAGGTTCTTTGAATCCGTTTGAACATTAAAACAAAAAATAGTTTCATGGGATTTCAAATTGGAATACTGTTCTTGTTAATTTCTCATCTGCTTTTGCTCTCTTTCACGAACTATTCTTTAACGGGGTATTGGACAGATTTTGCTTTCCCTTTAGTAGTGCTGTTTCTTTGGATCTACATCTATGTGAGAAACGTGAAAAGACGAAAAATAAAGTTTGTCAACATAAAATATTCAATCCTACTAGTCACATCAGTGTACATTCTATTAGGACTCGTTCATATCAATTCAAAGGGATTTTTCAATTTCCTTACTTCTGCAAAAACAACTTCATTCCATTGGAAGCTAGAAAATAAGCGCCTATTTAATGTGTACTTCCAGCCTGTTGGTGGCTATTCAGGAGGAGAAGGGAATTTATGGATTACTGAATCCCCAATTGCTTTTCCTGTTTTTGAAAAACAAGTATACTATGAACATGCTGTAGTGTGGGATTATAGCTTGAAGGAATGGGATGGTCAAAAAGTTAATCGGGAAAAAATCGTTAGGCAAAAAATACAGGAAAGTCTAATTGCAAAGAAAAAATAGACTAATGTGCATCTCGTCAATTTGTTCAACGAGTCATTCTGAAGCCATATTTCGCCTTCATTTCATGTCGAATGGTATCATTGGTTGTGGACTCAGCATTTGGAAATGTTGCAGCTAAAAAGGCCAAGATTTCGTCGTACGATTTTTCGTTTTTCAATCCGAGACTTGCTGGTTTTGATCTGTCTTTAGAAAAAATGGAAATTTGATACAATTTAGACTCTTTTATTGAACCATGAATATCTGTAGCCTTTCCATAAAACCAAACAACATGATCCGTGTTATTTGTTTCTATCGCATTCATTAGGTGATCAGTACCATTCTTTATTGCATTCGATAGTTTAAACCCCCTTCAGGACGAAGAAAACGCCAAAACCACCAATAATAAACAGGATAATAAAACCCGTAATAACCCCTGCACTTGAAGGATCATGCGGAAAGATTAGCAGGCAAATAGAGCCGGGAAGACAGGTGATGGCAAGGAAAATCCCAACACGAATTAGGATGCGTGGATTTCGAGCATATGCCTCTTTAAATACTTTATGATCGATCTGTTTTACTTTCTTATGTACTGGACTCCCCCAGTTGTCAAGCTCAACTGCTGCCTTTGGCTTCAACCATTTGTAAATCCCCACCCACGTGGAAATTGTTATAAAAGCTGCAGTATACGTGAACCAATTCTTTTTTGGATCAATATCAATAACTAACGCAAGGAAGAGTGCTAAGCAGACGACAACAATTATGGAAACAAACGTGGCAATTAGTCCAGCTAAGAATTTTGATTTCATTGTACAAATAATTTCGTTTACTAATCTTCTTCAATGGTGATTTTCTGTATTACGTGGCTACCATTACTAGCCTTATGGTAGATAAAAACGCCATAAGACTCGCCACCAGCTGTCAAATCAGCTAGCAGATAATAACTATCTCCAGAGTTCCCTGTATGCATTATTGAGCAACTCTTTGCTTGGTGTTTAGAGAAAAAATTCTTCAGCACATGCATAGCTTGACTCTTAGAGTAAACACCTTCATTTGAAGGCAGCGTTATATCAACGTTATCAGCTAGATGGTTTTGGAGTTGAGCTATGTCGTTCTTTTGAATTGCTGAAGTGACGTCAGAATAATTTGGCTCTAGTGCGAAAATCGAATTCGCGATGAATAAAAGAGCTAGAGTTATGAATACTTTCATGTATTAGTAGTTGATAAACTAGTGCCAATTAAGAGTTGAAGCTAAAGTAACCATTCAAGATAGATTAGCCAAATCGGCTAATCTAACACATAAACTATTGATACATAATCTGTTCAATCATAGCCTTTAGAGTTCCTCACAGTGGAATCCATACGCGTTAATCAACTGAGTGATCTCCTTCTCTCTAAGATTTTCATCAGCTTCAATTCTCAAAACATTGTCTTTATCCTCTCTGTCCAGCGTCCATTTATAGATGGACGAATGTCCATCAAATACCTGAACAATCGTATTAAGATTCTTCTTGGTTTTGATATTCGTTTTCATGATCAAAAGTTTCATACCTCAGTACTTTTCTCGTCGTTCGTGCCCAGTTCATTGCTGCTCAAGTCATCAACATATTCTTGGTAAGCTTGATCTCCTTTTTCCTTCCAAAATTTATCGTAGTGCTCCCACTTCGAAAAATCACTTTTCTTCTTGCTATTCTTGTCACAAGAAGAGTTAGAATTTTTACTGCTCGAAGAATTTTTCCCACCAAATCCACCTAACAGTATCTTAGCCAAGATAAACAGACCAATACCCTGCCAATAGCTTATTGTAGTTAAGCCAAATAATTCAGGCATTAAGCCATTCCAGAGCCACATGATAATAAAGCCAAAGAGAATAGCGAGGCCAGCAATTCCTATTACAGCCAGTACAATCAACCCTGCGATCATTGCCGGATTTTTACCGCGCATTTTGTGTTTAAAATAATTTGTCATTTTTTCTAGAGTTAATTTGATTCGTTTTTTTTGCTTTTTAATTCGTTGTGTAATTGTGCTAATGCTCTATGTCGCTGTGACATCAATGTTCCTTCAGGAATCCCCGTTTCATCTGAAATCTCTCTATAGCTATATCCTTCGAAATCAAAGGCGACAATAATTGCTCGATAGGGAGCTTTTAGGTTTGAAATTGCTTCCAATAATTCACCTTTCATTTTCTCTGAATACGAATTGTCTGACTTTCCATAAAGCAATTCTGTGAATTCAATCAATCTTGCTTCATCCTCTGTATCGCTAATTGAGCCAACCTTTCTTTTTCTCAGGACATCTATAATCTTATTCTTAATCGAATGATATACAAATCCAGGAACGTTATTTATTGGTGAGCTTCTACTAGCTCCTGTGAACAGTTTCAATGCAACATCTTGGATGATATCTTCGGGATCCCGATCCGCACTTGACTTAAGTTTAGAACGCACAAAGGCTTTTAGTGAAGGATATTCCTCATCAAAAAAGCTTTCAAGTTTCTTTTTATTGTCAGTTTCAGAAGTCATTCAAAAGTCCTATTAAGAGCACTTCAGTTAGATAGACGTGCCTTTTGATATTCCTTGCATTTTTTAGTGATTAAATTTTATTCACCACAAAAAATCAGATTTTTGGATGGGTTAGGAGTAATGTTAAAACTAAGAATATGGCGCTAAATCTAGTCCTCTGTCCAGAAGTTTATCCAAATCGATCCTTTGATTAGCAGTTCTTTCGAAAAGATTGGCAGAAAATGACCGATTCTGGAATGGTTAGTTTTAAGTATTCTATCGTTTCGTATCTTTAACTGCTATTTATTGACAGACAAGCCATGGACAAACGAAGCTTCATTAAAAACATTTCA
>JBLHON010000316.1:0-4374 GCA_047621865.1 Crocinitomicaceae bacterium
TTGAACATTAAAATTTACCTTGAAGGAAAACTACCTGCAGAGATAAAACATTTTAGAGATGCAGTAGAAGATAAATTGAAGGAATTCAAAATCTACGCAGGAGATCGAATTGAGTACCAATTCATCAATCCACAAGTGGGAACAGAAGAAGAACAGCGGGAATTATTTCAAAATATTTTTGCTGAAGGAAAAGGAGTGCTCCCGATGGATCTTCTCTACACGAAAGATGGAGGACAGAGCAAATTAATGCTTTGGCCAGGTGCGATAATTGAATATGGTGGATCAACAGTAAGTACAGTACAATTACTTCCTGGATCACGTTCGTCTGAACCTTATCATTTGAGTCAAGTCAATGGAATGATTCAAAATTCCATCAATAATCTAGAGTACATGCTGGTGAGCTCAATTCGAAAAGCGACCCAAGAATACAAGCCTAGAGTTGCTTTTTTGCAAGGACATGGAGAATTAGAATTTAAAAATACACAACGAGTTCGTGCAATGATCTCGCCGTACTATTCAGTGACGGATATTGAACTAAATGATTCCTTGGGTGCTTTGAACAATGTTGACGGCTTAATTATCGCGCGTCCAACAAAACGTTTCTCTGATAAAGATCTCTACATAATTGATCAATACTTAATGGGTGGTGGACGCCTCATGTGCTTCATTGATAAACTCAATTTGCCAGTAGATACACTAAATGCCTATGGGCAAACACACACAACTCGCTACGATTTAGGGCTCGATCGTATGCTTTTCGATTATGGCCTAAAGATCAATGACAATTATGTGATAGATGCCCGCTGTGGATATAAAATGGTTCCCTTGGCAAATCAATCAATGGTGCCGTGGTTCTTCCATGTTCTCGGAACGCCTACATCACATCCGATTACTAGAAATCTCGATCCCGTTTCATTAGAATATACAAGTGAAGTTCAGTTTGTTGGGGAGAATCCTAATGTGGCTCTAACACCAATACTGACTTCAAGTACGAATTCAACGGTCACTGGACTTGCTCCATTGGTAAATCTCGCCATGCCAATCAATTATGGGGATAATCCAAAATTGGCTCCTGATCCTACAAGTGAACTGAATAAAAAGTGCTTAGCAGGCTTGGCTGAAGGATCCTTCAACTCCTATTTCAAAAATAGAATCGTTGGAGCTTTCGCGAATAATCCAGACTCAGAATTCAAAGAAAAGAGCACAGCTGAAGGAAAAATCCTTGTGATTGGGAATGGTCGCTTTCTAGAGAATGCCTATGACTCTATGCCAAATCGTGAAGGAACAGCAACCATGTATCGACCTAAGCAATTAAATGATTTACAGTATAGTGAGGAAATGCTTCGATTAAAAATGCAGCATTTCTTTGGGAATCAGGAATTTTTCCAAAACCTCACTGACTACATGATGGGCGAAAATTCTGTCTTGGATATTCGAAGTCGTCAAATTGATATTCATGAAATCGACAAGCAGAAAGTGCAAGAAGATGGCAGTTTCTATAAGTTAATGAATGTTGGGCTGCCAATTGTACTCATTGTTCTATTAGGCTTCGTAATTAATTTTATGCGCAAACGGAAGTACGCACATTAATAAATACACGTATGAAAAAATTAATTATTCTTCTTAGCTCCTTGGCTGCGCTCGTTTTGCTCGGATGGTATGTGATGTCGCTTTCTGAAAACAAGGGGAAATCTGATTTAGAACTGCATGAATTCGCATTTGAAGATGTCTCAACAATCGATAAGGTGATTATTACCGATAAATATTCACGGACCTTTGAAATTCAAAAAAAGGGTGATATCTGGACAGATAAAGATGGTGGCTGTATTACTCAGGAGAGCGCTGAATTCCTTATGGACGCCTTCCAAAATATTGAATTCAAGGGATATATTCCCGACAATTCGCACGATCGTTATATTAAAATGATGACTGCCCAACACGTGAAAGTTGAGATTTTTCAAAATGGAGAATGGGCGAAGACATGGTACCTTGGACCACCATCACCAGATCATTATGGACAAATAATGCTCCTTGAGGACAAAGATCAAAAGAGTGATATTCCTGTTCTGATGAAGATCAAAGGTATGAATGGCATCATTGAGCCACGTTTCTTTGCAGATAAACGTCTGTGGGCCTGCACGAATATTTTTTCCGTTCCAATTGAAGAGATCTCAAACGTTGATATCAAGTTTTATGATGAGCCTGAACGCAGCTTTAAAGTGACTAAAGATGGAGCAGATCTTAAGGTTTATCAACAAGGGAAGCGACTTTTGGATGCGAAACCTGATATGATTTTTCGCTACTTGAATTCGTACAAGAAAATACATTTCAATCTTCATAATTTCGAATTGACAAAAACGCAAGTGGACAGTATTAAACGCTCTACGCCTTTTGCGACCTTGCAACTGAAAGAAACGAACGGGAAATCAACGAAATTACGCATGTTCCGAATCACTGACACGTATCAAACAGACGCTGATTTTGGATCAGTACGCGATGTTAATCAAGATAAATTCTGGTGTCAGCTTCCTGATGGATCGTTGGTGAAATGTCAATATTTTGTCTTCAACCCACTCTTACTTGGACATGTCTATTTTCCAATGGATGTAAGCATGTTGAAGACTGAGGACGGCATTCGGGTAGATTAGCAAAGTTGTTGATAACTCGGTGAAAAAACGATATTTTAAGGCCCAAGTTTTGCAGTGATTTTGATAGCTTTGAGGTTGTCAAAAACACAACTCAATGAACTTCGTAATCTCAAGTGCGACTCTATTAAAACATCTTCAGGGAATCTCTGGTGTTTTGAGCACAAGTAACACCTTACCAATACTTGATAATTTCCTGTTTGAAATCACTGACGGGCGTTTGACTGTTTCTGCATCTGATTTAGAGACAACCATGCGTACTTCTTTGGATATTGAAGCAAAGGAAGAAGGGAAAATCGCAATTCCTGCAAAACTTCTGTTGGACGTTTTAAAGAATTTGCCAGATCAACCTTGTACGTTCTTGGTGGATGATAGTTCTTATTCTATCGAAATCGCTTACGACAATGGAAAGTCGAAAATGGTTGGATTTGATGGTGGTGATTTCCCAAGAACGCCAACCCTCGAAAACTCAAATGCCATTCGAATTTCTGGAAGTATCCTTGCAAATGCAATTAATAAAACATTGTTCGCAACAGGCGTAGATGATCTTCGTCCAGTGATGAGTGGCGTTTTCTGTCAATTTTCACCAGACAACATCACCTTTGTAGCAACAGATGCACATAAATTAGTTCGTTATACGCGAACAGATTCTCAAGCAGACGGAAGTTCTTCTTTTATCCTGCCAAAGAAACCTTTGAACTTATTAAAAGGCAATCTTAAAGGCGATGAAGAAGTTCAATTGGAGTACAATGATTCCAATGCTGTCTTTACATTCAATGATCTTATCCTTGTTTGTCGTTTGATTGATGGGAAATACCCGAATTATGAGGCAGTTATTCCCAAGGAGAATCCAAATGTATTGACGATTGATCGTTTACAGTTTTTAAGTTCGATCAAACGTGTTTCAATTTTTGCCAATAAAACGACACATCAAATCAAGCTAAAACTAGCTGGATCAGAGTTGTCATTGTCAGCTGAGGACATCGATTTTGCAAATGAAGCAAATGAGCGTTTAACGTGTAATTACTCAGGTGATGACATGGAAATTGGTTTCAACTCTCGTTTTATCATGGAGATGTTAAGCAATATTGATTCTGCAGAAGTTCGTTTAGAAATGAGTGAATCAAGTCGTGCAGGCTTGTTAATTCCATCTGAATTGGCTGAAAATGAAGATATTTTAATGCTCGTAATGCCTGTGATGTTGAATCGTTAGAGGGAAGGGAGATAGAAAGACTTCAAGACTTCAAGACTTCAAGATATTAAGACATAAGATTGAAAGACTGGGTGGAAACTCGGTCTTTTTTTGATTCGTCCAATAATTTAATCGACTCGACCCATTCGGACAATCGGCAAGCGAAGTGGTCGGAAAATCGAGAATAAACAATCCTACTTTTTGTTTTCCTCAAAAAATTCCAACATATTCTGAACTTCAGAATTCCAATAGCTGTAAGTATGTCCTGCTGCTGGATCAATATTGAACTCATATACCTTATCTGCTGCTTTAAGTGCATCAGCAAATAGCTGAGAGTGTTTTAAATCAACAACTTTATCCTTTCCACCATGACCAATGTACATTGGAACGTTCATACTGTCAATATGGGTAATCACATTGTCGTCATTTTTCCAGCGCTCAGGAAACTGCGCCATCCGTCCATAATAACCAATATAAAGATTGTCAGCAGGAAATGGAGTTTGATCGAAATCTCCTGATAATGCCGCGCATCCTTTG
>JBLHON010000317.1:0-4353 GCA_047621865.1 Crocinitomicaceae bacterium
GATAAAGCAATCATATCTACTTTATTCAACTTTGCAAAATTCATTACTTTCTTGCGATAGCCACCCCGTTTTTTTAAGATATCAATACTGGCTTTAACTTCGCGCTCTTCGTATTGTTTGGTAACGATCGAAATTCTATTTTTAAGTCGCGTATTCAGAATTTGATCTGTCTGCTTCTCTGCTAAGACATGTATATGTGCTCCATACATGGTTGCTATATCTCCAGCCAGGTTAACAATTTGAAGGCTTTCCTTTGTTAAATCAATTGGTACAGCCAATCGTTTAACTTCTTTTATTTCGGTGTTTTTTTGTACGATAAGAAATGGGCAATCAGCACTCGTAATAACTTTCATGGCGTTACTTCCAAACAGTTTTTGGAGGCCATTTTTGCCGTGTGTTCCCATGATGACAAGTTGAGCTTTTTCTTCTTTTGCAATTTTACTTATATCTGTAAAGATGTTTCCGACGCGAACAAATGTCGAAATTTTCACTCCCGCAGGAACAGAAGCCTTTGATTTAATTTCTTCTAATTTAGCTTTGATGCCGCCTCCAACCTTCTTATTCTTGGCAAGATGAATCAATTTGATTTCAGTATGAACATTTTTCCCGAGGTGTAATGCGTAATCGAGGGCTTTCTGAGCTGCTGGTGTAAAATCAAAAGGAACCATATAAAGATTCTTACTCATAAATAGGGATTTTGATAAAAATACTCAAAATTAAGTTCAGTTCAAGTAAGGTGCATTGATCTTATACACAAGAAGATGTTCAATCCAAAAGCATTTAATGACTCATTTTATTTCTTTTTCGCTTGAGTCTGCGATTTCGTCTTTTGTTTTTCCTAACATCATCATAGATGGAAAGATTAGTAGGGTCACGCTTATCTTTCTTATCAATCTTAGGAGCCTTTGGATCAGTTGCCTCAGGGTTTTTTCGCGAATCTTTCTTAGAATCTTTTTCATCTGACTCAGGCGTAACAGCAACATGTTCTATCCCACCAGCAGGAGCATTCATATCCTCAGGATTTTCCCATTTATTATCAATGACTTGTTTTTTGAGTTTTCCTGTACGAGGATCTTCAACATAGACGATTTGCTTATCGCCATGGGATTTATTGACACCAATTACATCTTCATGTAGTACCCACTTATTACCAATAAATTTAAATGCATCATACGACAAATCAGGTACGTAAAAAGAATAGTAACCTTTCATTGTAGGCGCTTCCGGAGATAAATGATCCATCATGATTCGTCCTCTGTTTTCTTCGTATCTCAAAAGCATGGTAATCTTCTCAGAATGCTCGTAGAAAACTCTTCGCTTGATTTCTTTCCCTACTTTGAAAATTGGATTACCAAATTTGACCGTACTTCCAGTCATATACATTGCGTCTATCAACTTGATATTGCTCATCGTGGTATTTCCATCCCATCCCAAGACTGTATAGATCATCTTACTGCCTTTTTTTACAGGGATTATCTTATAATAGAGCGCTCCATACCATAAATCTGAAGTTACAACTTCTTCTGGCTGACGAACTCCAAAAAGGTCTTCTTTAAGCTCAGTGACATAATATTTTTTCTTCCGTTTATCTACGTGAAGTACAAAACCAAAATAACGTTGAGATTTGTCTGCCTGTTCAACATTCCAATTTACAATTCGAACTAGCTCATCAGGACTGTCAATAAAACCAACAGTCGTTAATTTTGAAAATGGATAGGTGAGGGCAAGTTTGTCCAATAGAACATCGCCCATTTTCTTCTTGAAAGCTTCATTGAGAGTTGCCTTATCTGCATCATTGTCAGAATCTCTAAGCTCATCAAGTAAAATAACAAGCTCATCTTCCTTTTGAGCCATATATTCCTCTTGTGAGATCCCTAGGGAACTCAGAAATAGAATTGAAAAAAGTCCTGTTAATAGTTTCATACTATACATAACGAATATACAACCAATTTGTTACTTAGGTTCAAATACCTTACCACTTTCCTCGAATGAACGAAATTCAAATGATGCCATAGGATTTCTAATAGTGGGAGTTCTATTGAGTGTTTAGCCCTGGAATACACGCAGTGATTGAGAAGTTTATACTATATCTTGAACGTAGATTATGAAAGTCTGACTCCTAATTCTCAAGGGGATACTTCTTACTCTTAAAGTGCTTTTAAGTCTGAAATTGTTTTCGTTGGAGTGTCAGAATTAAAAACAAAGCTTCCAGCAACAAGTACATCTGCTCCAGCTTCAAGTAATAATTTCCCGGTTTCAAGATTAACACCTCCATCAACTTCAATTTTCGCACTCGAATTGTGCTTTTGAATGAGGGCTTTAGTTTGAGCAACTTTAGTGTAGGCATTCGTGATGAATTTTTGCCCACCAAAGCCTGGATTAACTGACATGATTAATACGAGGTCGAGATCTTCAATTACATTCTCTAGTACATCTACATTCGTATGAGGATTCAAGGCAACTCCAGCTTTCATTCCAGCAGCTCGGATTGCTTGAACTGTTCTGTGCAGGTGAGTACAAGCCTCGTAATGAACTGTTAATACATCTGCACCAGATTTAGCGAATTCTTCAATGTATTGGTCTGGATTGACAATCATCAAATGAACGTCTAATGGTTTCGTTGCATGTTTCTTGATTGCTTTGATAACGGGGAATCCAAAAGACATATTTGGAACAAAAACGCCGTCCATAATGTCTACATGAAACCAATCTGCAGTAGAATTATTGATCATTTCAACATCGCGCTGAATATTTGCAAAATCACACGATAAAACAGAGGGAGCAATCAGATGAGACATAGTTTTTTTCTGCAAAACTATCGATAATTATTCGCTTACCCGCGCATAATTTTCAGGTATTCTTCATCACGTCCATAGATGTCAATATAGGTGATCATTTTAATTCCTCGCCTAGCAACTGTTACGTACTCAATATAAATAGGAATGGGATCATTAAGCTTAATCACTCTGCGTTCCCCACGATCTAAAATACTGGCAAGGCTATCGAGACTTACGTCATTTTTTCGTCGGCCAACATTATCTCTTGGAAGAATTGCTTCAGCCAATTGAACAGGGTTTTGAGTTCGCATGCATCCATGAGAGTAAGCGCGAACATCAGTACTGAATAGACTTTTGCTCGGCGTATCATGAAAATAGACACTGTGGCTGTTTGGAAACACAAATTTCATTATTCCCAAGCTATTTGATCGTCCAGATCCTTGCACAACTCTATATGGAAAAGAAGATTGCCCAATTTTGCTCCAGTCAACTGTTGATGGATCCACAGCAGCACCATCTTTATATATTGTGTAATTGTGATTTGCTAGATATTCTGAATTGTACTTAATTGCTGGAAGTATCTCCTTACTAGATATAGAATAGGGAACATTCCAGAAGGGATAGGTGACGATATTCTTCAAGTTAGAAGTTAGTTCTGGAGTTTGATTTTCATCCTTTCCAACGACAATATTATGATCACTCTTTAAGCTATCATTGATGAAAAAACGCAATTTATACTCAGGAATATTTATGTAAATGTATTTCGTAGGAAATTTCTCGTGTGAACGAAGTTTGTCCAAGGCCAAAATTATTCGGTCACGACGATGAGTTGTGCTCTCGTTTAATGCCCGAGAAGTATACCTTCCAATCACACCATCTGGCTTTAATCCATTTTGCTCTTGAAAAGTTCGAAGAGAAGTCATGAACATACTCGTATCATTTTCAGCCTCAAGATATCCTTTCGAAACGAGTGCCTGATTGGCCAATTTTGCAGCTTCAGTGGAGTCTTTTTTGATGGAGTGCACTTTAAAAATGGATGTATCCATAGGATAGGTATCCATCAAATTGATTAGGCCCTGACTTAAAACGATGTAGGATGAATCAACATCTGCAACTTCCACAAATTGGTAACGCACATCAGTTGCATCATCGAAATCAGTATAGGCAGAAAGTTTACCTTTATCAACCAAGCCACTTGGTTTGAGTGTTTTCTTGGTATAATCAATGATGCCGTTTTCGAGGTCATTAGCAACCAGTGCTGTCATGTAGGTGTTGATCAGCTCGTCCTGAATGTAATTTGTTCCCTTAAATTGGACATGTCTACCTTCTGGAACTCCAAGTTGTTCAGGTTTTGACATCGCATCTTTCATTTTTGTGCCCATCTCAGTAAGAGTAGAGTCATTAATCCAGACTGGAGCAAACTTTCGTTCACTGTAAAATGCATGTAGATAGGCAACTACAGAATCTGCCATTCCAAGGGAGGCCAAATAGTCCTTTGTAATTGCTTTTTCTAATTTTTGAGCAACTGGAATATCTTCTTGTTCAAAAGTAAGTTCACCAGTGGATCCGCCCGATT
>JBLHON010000318.1:0-4350 GCA_047621865.1 Crocinitomicaceae bacterium
TGGCTCAAGCTAAATTGGTTAGAGAGCAACGAGCGACATTCTTGGCGAGTAATACTGATTTTGAGCAAGCTCGGAAAGAATATCTCCGTTTTGGATTGCAGTCATTTGGCATGGTAAACTGCGACTATTTTTCTAGAAATGTTCCTGATAATTACGTGGCTTTTGATACGAGCGCAATTGATCAAAATGGAAGGATGATTCCAGTTCCAAATGATATTCGTAGTATTTATTTGGATGACAACTCATTTGTTTCTACTGTCGCGGATAAGGTTCCAGTTTTCACAAAGAGAAAATCCATTATTCTCTTTGCACTTGGAGCATTTGAGGTGGCGATTGTGAAGGGATGGAAAAAAATGAAGGATGGATTCTCACGGCCAGATGTGGTTCGGATCTCGACAGAAGGACTCACACCAGAAGAAGTGAAGCTTAAAATTCTAAGTATTGAATGATGAGATTTATAACGTGTACCATAGGATTGATTTTGACTGTGCATTCATTTGGGCAGTCAAGGTTGTTTATAACAGAAGCGCGTAAACTTGTACAGATTGTTGATGTCGCGACTGACATAGAAGAGATAATTCCATCGAGTGAGGATTACGATTTCCTAGCACAAGGAAGTGAGTCCTTAGAACAACTTTTTATAGCCGAATTAAAGAGGAATTCGCGTTCACGACCAGACGAGCTTATGGAAAGTGCTACACTTGCTGCACTTTCTGACTTGGCCACACGCACATGGAAAGGTTCACATTACAGTGATTCAAAAAAGTGGAATAATCTGAGGAAGTATTTCAAACGAGCAGCCAACAGAAGTACGTCGAGATTTAATCTGATGAAAGAAATGTCCTTCAGAATTTCTTTAGTGGATAATCATGGACGTAAATTCTATCACGATAGAAGTGGGATGGAAGGGGAGTTGAATCTATTTTTTGGAAAAAAGCCGAAAAGTAAGCCAGGTGAAGATGAGGAACTTGAAGATCCAGTTCCACTGAATTTTTTCTCAGAGCAAGTTATCGTCGAAGACTTCATGAAGCAAATTCGAAGAAAGCATGTCCTGACCGATCTTAAGAAAGGTAATTTTGCTTACGTTGGATTAAGTATTGAAATCGACGAACGAACGCTCAACAGAAATCGAATTCCGACCGCAAGAGTTGTTGTGGTCTTTGGAGCAAGACGACTGAAAGATGTTAAAGTTAAAGCGAGACCAGTGTCTCCTAAGCCACCCGAAGAGTTGCCATCTTCGATTTCGAAAATTGCGCCTTAGCATATTCAGCTGTTACACGGAATTCTTTCTCATTTTGTGATGGAAGATTAAACATTGCATCATTGAGAATTGCTTCACAGATGGAACGTAAACCTCTTGCGCCTAATTTGAAATCAATTGCTTTGCTGACGATGAAATCCAAAACATCCTTGTCGAACTTAAGATCAATACCATCTAGCTCGAACAAACGTGCATATTGCTTGATGAGTGCATTTTTAGGCTCAGTAAGAATTCGTTTCAAACTTGCTTCATCCAAAGGTTCCAAATACGTAAGTACAGGAAAACGACCAATCAACTCTGGAATTAATCCAAAGGTCTTGATGTCTGTTGGGTTGATATATTTCAAGAGAGACTCTGAATCAATTTGATTCTTATCTTCCGTAGAGAAACCAATCGTTTGACGATTCACACGCCCTGCAATAATTCGTTCAATACCGTCAAATGCTCCACCACAAATAAACAGAATGTTCTTTGTGTCAATTTGAATCATTTTTTGTTCTGGATGCTTTCGACCCCCTTGTGGTGGTACATTTACAGAAGCGCCTTCAAGAAGCTTCAGCAATGCCTGTTGTACGCCTTCTCCTGATACATCTCGTGTAATAGAAGGATTATCACTCTTACGTGCTATTTTGTCGATCTCATCAACAAATACAATCCCTTGTTGTGCTGCATTTACATCATAATCAGCAGATTGGAGTAAACGCGAAAGAATGCTTTCAACATCTTCACCCACATAACCAGCTTCAGTAAGCACTGTTGCATCAGCAATACAGAAAGGAACATTTAACATCTTCGCAATTGTCTTTGCTAATAATGTTTTTCCCGTACCTGTACGCCCAACCAAAACAACATTGGATTTTTCAATCTCAACATCATCCTTAGATGGTGGCTGATTCAATCGTTTGTAATGATTGTATACGGCAACAGAAAGTACTTTTTTTGCATCATATTGACCAATAACGTATTCGTCAAGTTTTGCTTTAATTTCTATTGGCTTGAGTACGTTAACAACGCGCTCAGACTTTTCAGATTGAACATTCTCTTCCTTCACAATCGTATGTGCTTGTGTTGCACAGCTTTCACAAATGTGACCTGAAACACCAGCAATAAGCATCCCAACCTCGTCTCGAGATCTCCCGCAAAATGAACAATTTGTATCTTTCTTTGACATGTTTTAGTATTGATAAACGGAGCCCATAATCTAACGGAAACAGGCCCCGATTATTACAAAAGTACGTTATTTAGGGTTTCTCAACAAAACTTCGTCAACCATCCCATATTCTTGTGCCTCTCCTGAAGTCATCCAGTAATCACGATCTGAATCAGCCCAAACCTTATCATACTCTTGTTTTGAGTGTGTTGCAATGATATCATAAAGCTCTTTCTTCAACTTCTGAATCTCTCTTGCAGTGATCTCAATATCTGATGCCTGACCTTGTGCTCCACCTAATGGTTGGTGAATCATCACGCGTGAATGCTTCAATGCAGATCGTTTTCCGTCAGCTCCAGCACATAGTAAAACCGCTCCCATAGAAGCTGCCATTCCTGTGCAAATTGTAGCAACATCTGGCTGGATGTACTGCATTGTATCGTAAATCCCCAATCCAGCATAAACTGATCCTCCTGGAGAATTCATGTAAATTTGAATGTCTTTCTTTGGATCCGCAGATTCTAAGAATAATAATTGAGCATTGATGATATTGGCAACCTGATCATTGATTCCTGTTCCAAGGAAAATAATACGATCCATCATCAATCGCGAGAAAACATCCATTTGAGTCATGTTCATTTGACGCTCCTCGATGATATAAGGAGTTAATGAAGACTCAATGTAATGTTGTGTATGCATGCTACTTAGCCCTAGATGCTTCGTTGCATATTTCTGAAATTCGTTAGTATCGAACATGTTTTGATTGTGTTATGTTAATTGGAACGTTAAAGATAAGCGCAAAGTTGGGATTGACAATGAAATATTGACTGGTGGACTATATAAACCACGATCGGTTAAAAGGAGGTGTTAGTTACCTAGGTGAATTTATTTAAGATTAAATTTTACCCAATGCGCGAAATCCACTTATCTTTGAAATTCAATGAAACCCAAGGAAATTAATAGAAAACGCATCTTACTCTCACCCCTGAACTGGGGGATGGGGCACGTTGCGCGTTGCATTGGTTTGATTCATCAATTGAAGGAGCAGGGAAATACACTATTTATCGCATGCTCAACAGAACAGAAAGCCGTGTTTGAGCAGTATTTTGATGACTTGACATATATAAATCATGCTGGTTATCCATTTCATTTTGGAGGGAAAGGCCGTTTTGGTCTAGATTTGGCCAACAAGTCATCAAGTTTGTTTCGAAGATTGAAGCAGGAACGGGAGCAAACAGAGGTAATGGTTGAAGAAAATACTATCGATCTGGTGCTCTCTGATCATCGCTATGGATTCCGATCTACGAAAGTGACCTCTATCTTAATTACGCATCAGGTAAACTTACCAGTGCGCCTACATGAAGCATTGATCAATGAACTTCATAAGAAATATCTTTCTCGATTTGATCGAATTTGGGTAATGGATTATGCTGATTGCAGACTTTCAGGAAAATTGAGTACTTCTAAACGAACCAATCTTGATTTCATTGGGCCCTATTCGCGTTTCTCGTTGTATACAAATCGACCAGAAAAGAAGTACGATAATGTCTTGATCGCAAGTGGACCAAAAGTCTATGCCCAACAATTGATTGATGAAGTGATTAATTCGAAGAATGTCAGTCTACTTGATGGGCTGGTGATCATTCATGGCGAAGATATGAGAATCCCAGATGGAGTGGAAGCTGTATCTGTTGATTGGAGAAAGCAAGATGACATTATTCTAAAGGCGAAACATCTGATTTCGAGAGCTGGCTATTCAACGATTATGGATTGTGAGGAATTATCCGTCACGGCAACATTTATTGCAACCCCAGGTCAGCGGGAGCAGGAATATTTACAAGAAAGGCATCAGAAAGATAAAGTCTCTAGTACTTGATGTACTTCACAGTAGTTCCGTCTTCGAAGACATGAATTTGAACACCTTTAGTGTTGACATCAA
>JBLHON010000319.1:0-4350 GCA_047621865.1 Crocinitomicaceae bacterium
TCCCTGGAGCCAAATTTAGCGAGAATCTCTTCTGTAAAAACGGTTGATAATTGCGCTTTGAATTTCGCCTTCGTCCATTTTTCATAGCTCGGAGTTTCTATCCCTTTACTTCGAGCGATCTCCAATAGGTAATTAGTTTGATTTAATATCTTTTCGACTTCTTGATCTAAAATGGCCTGAACATTATCAGCCCAAAATGCTGCCGCTCTTTCTTTATCTTAAATTTGACTGATTCCAAGAGAAGGAAGTGAAATGGTAAGATGTAGGATCAGTATTTTCATAAATCTACGGCCCCGTTAATATAGTAAGGAACCCTTTGATTTCTTCTTTATTTCCAAGCTTGAAGTGTTTAACGATTTGATAGAAATATGTCCCGTCTTTAACTAGCTGTCCATTTGGACCAGTGCCATCCCAACCATGCAGAGGATCATTAGATTCATAAACTATTTCTCCCCATCGATTAACGATTACTATCGTAACGTCCATATTACTCGATGTAGAGAAGATTAAGAAGTCGTTGACACCATCCCCGTTTGGTGTAAACACATTAATTGGCAGGATGTCTGAATGTTCAATCTCTGGCTCCTCAGGAGTGGGTGGAGGAGGAGGAGGAGGCGCAGTGCAAGGTGCAGCAAAACAGACGTCTGATATTTTTCCAGAGAAAATATCCTTGCCCTGATTCGGCGCTACTGACTGACCGTCAAAAGTCATTGCATTTGTGAAGTAACCAGTGAAATACAGATTACAATTCTCATCAACATCCACACCTGCTGCTCGGTCAAATCCAACGCCACCGCCTTCACGAACCCATTGCCAAATACCACAAGTGTCAATTCCAGCTACAAAAGCTTGAACACTATCCCCTGCAGAATTTACTTCAAGCGATCCAAATTTAGCGTCACTACTATACTGACCTGAGACAAAAACATTGCCCTGACTGTTAGCACAAATGCTAGTGACACGATCTTTACCCTTATTGGATCCAGCCCTTGCAGCCCAAAGCCATTGACCATCTTTTGCCATTCGAGCAACAAATGCATCACGACCAGAAGCGCTTCCATGGTTATTGAGATATTGTGGTCCAAAATGGCAGGTGTCTCTAAATTCACCGCCGATATACATAGTATTGTCGTTTCCAAAAGTGATAGCATCCCCACGATCATCTAACAATCCACCAGCTTGTGTTACTTGCATAAAGTTCCCATCACTGTCGTATTTGATGACGTAAATATCTTCTCCACCGACACTATTTAGTATGGTTCCTTCAAAGTTACTTGTTTCCACAAAACCTCCAGTCACATAGATATTATCATCGTTGTCAACGGCAACAGCATTGTCTCTGTGCTGATAAATTCCTTCGAAAGTGCGAACCCATTGCCAAGTCCCATCATTCGCCAATTTAGCAAGAAACGCTACGGAATCATTTGGGTTCAACGGAACAGCGATTGCATCAAAATTAGCAACCCCAGGAGTTGCTACGACGTTCGAAAGGAAGCCCGTTACGTATATATTTCCTTGGCTATCCGAAGCTAAATCCTGTCCGTGATCATCCTGATACAATGTTTGAGGCAGACCATTCTCGTTTATCGTGAATCCACTACCCGTATCATCATTTCCAGCGTTTTTCATCCAGATTTCGTTTCCGTCACTGTCTAACTTGATCACGAAAATTTGATCACTCCAAGACGAGCTATTGTATACAGAGAGCATTCCAAAATCAAGTCCTCCCCAACATGTCCCAGTTACGTATACGTTTCCTGCAGGGTCAAGACAAAGACCAAGTCCACGATCATCATAGTAATTAATGCCATTTTTTACCCACAAGTAATTTCCGTCAGGATCAATCTTAGCCACATAAACTTCTTTACTACTCGCGAATGAATACCCTGTATAGAAAGGGCCGAAATTTGCCTCAGAGTTATAGTAACCTGTGATGTAGGTATTTCCCGCGTCATCTGCTTTGATGGTAGTTCCTTTATCTGACCCTCCTAGTCCAGCTGTGATAAGCCATTCTGTTGTTTGGGCGTGTAAACTTAAACTGGCGAAGCCAACAAGGAGGGTGCTAATAATGAGTCGAATTGATTGCATAATTTGGAGATATACGGTAATATACTATTAAGACGCCAATCTGGCTTACATGGTTGTATGGATATTCAATAGATTATTGGTATCTTAACTAAAAGACACCTAATCCTATGAATCACATTGAACTTGGCCGTGAAGGCGAACGTCTAGCAGCCGAACATTTGAGAGCTAAAAATCACACAATTCGCACGCTAAATTATCGTTTCAGACGTGGAGAGATAGATATTATATCAGAAGTAGATAACCTACTCATTGCAACAGAAGTTAAAACGCGCAATACACGAAAATATGGAAACCCGAGTGATGCAGTTTCAAGATCCAAGCAGCGCCAATTGATTCAAGTGATGCACGCTTATTTGCTAGAAGAAAACAGCAATAAAGAAGTTCGTTTTGATGTTGTATCAATCATTTTGAACAACTATGGAGTCGAAATCGAGCATATTGAGGACGCCTTCTATCCAATAGCTTAAATCGAACTTGTCAGCAAACAGGGATTTATCCTATCTTTGCAAAAACAAATTCGTTCAGAATGGCCAGAGGCAAAGACGCTAAGAGTGGAGGTAGATCAGGAGGTAGAAGTAACGATTCGAAAGATAAATCGTTAAAAGGGAAGAGCACATCTCGTAGCACCACTAGTTCTTCATCTGAGAAGAAGAAAGTAACAGCTCGTGATAAGGGTAAATATATTGACTATAAAGCGAAGGCAAAGAAGGGAGACCCCTTGCCATCCTTTGGAGAAGAAGTACGCTTGAATAAGTACTTATCGAATGCAGGAATTTGCTCCAGACGTGAGGCAGATGTCTTGATTAGTACTGGAGTTGTATCTGTCAATGGTGCTATTGTAACTGAGATGGGCTTCAAAGTGAAGCCAACAGATGAGGTGAAATATGATGGAGGAACACTCACTGCGCAGACAAAGCAATATGTTTTGTTGAATAAACCGAAAGGTTTTGTCGCTTCCATGGACGATGCTTTTGGACGAAAAACGGCAATGGCATTGGTGATGAAAGCGTGCAAGGAGAGAATCTATCCAGTTGGTAGAATGGATAAAGACACAACAGGTCTTTTGTTATTTACTAATGATAGTGACTTAGAGAAAAAATTAATGCACCCTCAGCATAAAGCACCAAAGTTGTATCATGTTTCGTTGAATAGAAAGATGAGACCAGACGACCTTAAAAAGTTTACAGATGGCATAATGATGGCAGATGGAACAACTAAATTTGAAAAGGCTGAGTTTGTAAGTGATAGTGATTCGCGTGAGATTGGTGTTGAACTGGTTTCTGAAAAGAGTCAAGTGGTTAGACGCGCGTTTGAGGCCTTGGGCTATGCGATCGTAAAACTTGATCGCGTCACATTTTCTGGGCTGACGAAAAAAGATCTTCCAAGAGGAAATTATCGTCACCTCACAGAGAAAGAAGTTGGATTTTTAAAAATGATCAAATGAGTAAGATTATCATCTTTAGTATACTTGTGATTGGATTGGCGGCTTGTACGACAGAGGAAATCGTTTCGGATAAAGTGGTTTCCACGAACGTGTTTGGGCCACACTTCTATACCTATGATACTATTCCAAAGATTTACGTTTATAGAGATGTAGCTGGTGGCTTGGAGGAGCAATTTCATCGAGTTTTTGGCATAAAGGATACGCAAGGTGAGCACATTATTGTTGAGATTTATACCGATCAAGGACGAATCATTGAAGCACTCAATTATAATGTTGATAGTCTCGACATCATGGATCATATGGTGGTAGATAGAAATCAATTGAAACAGAAGGCAGAGCTTTTCAAAAATCGTTTGATTCCTGAAGATAAAAAATCCACGGCTGCATTCGCAAGTCGATTTGCAGGGATTATGGACTCTACACTTTTCCTTCATGAAATTAATCGCACTTATTCAAGCACAAAGAAAATCGACGTGATGGGGAAGCAAATAGAAGCTGTTGTCTTCAAGGATAAGATTCGATTAACCTTGTTCAATCCATTCACTAAGATGGAAGATGAGAAGGTGGGAGAATCTGTCGTATACTTCGCGAAAGATTTTGGTCTTGTGGAATGGCATACTCCTAATAAGAAGGGTCACTACAAATTAGAGAAGACAATGACCCAAGAAGAATTTGTTAACCTAATGAGCACTCAATGAGAAATTTCGCGATCCTCATAGCCCTCTGTATGTTGCCAGGCTTTTCAATGGCACAAAAGACATGGAACAAGAATAAACAAAAATTCTCGTCCGCTCAAGGAACGCTTTTTGGTTATTGGG
>JBLHON010000320.1:0-4346 GCA_047621865.1 Crocinitomicaceae bacterium
CCTTCAAATTCTAATTGCGATTCTTTGTCAGTTTTTTCAATTTTCTCTGGTTTTTTACCAATATTTCCAAAGATTTTTTGGCTAAAATAGAATTGCAACATTCCGAGGAACATGAAGATTCCAGCTAATCCAAATCCATAACTCCAACCAACTTTTTCGCCAATGTATCCACACAAAAGAATTCCTAAGAATGCTCCAGCATTAACCCCCATGTAGAAGATCGTGTAGGCGCCATCCTTCTTCTCTGGCACATCTTTGTACATGTGAGAGATGATAGAAGTCATGTTAGGCTTAAAGAAACCATTACCAATAATTAATAAACCAATTCCAATGTATAGGAAAATGTTTCCACCTTCAATGGCCATAAATCCATGCCCCAGGGTCATGACGAGTGCTCCAATGACGACGGCGGCTCGATATCCAATGATTTTGTCGGCAATATATCCTCCAATAATTGGCGTGATATATACGAGAGCAGTATAGGTACCATACAATGCCATTGCTTGCTCACGTGGCCATTCCCAACCGCCTAAACCAAATGCACTAATTAAAAAGAGCACGAGAAGGGCTCTCATCCCGTAGTAAGAGAAGCGCTCCCACATTTCGGTAAAGAACAGAACAAAAAGTCCTGATGGGTGACCTAATACTTTCGATTCAAAGAATTGATTTGTTGAATTTTCTTGCATGCTTAATTATTTTATCCTTTTTTCCGTTATTAACTTATTGCCGATCTGCTAATTCAAAACCTTCCGCCTCTTCATGAATGGTTCCTTCATTATCTTCTGCACCATGCGTGAGTTTCTTCAATTTTCGTAGGAAGACGATCAATAAAAGTCCAAACGCGACCGTGAAAATAGTAATCCACATGAATATTTTATACTCTTGGGCGTTCATTGCTTCTTCTGTACTGAATGTAACACCATATTCTTTTCCGTCACCCTTGTTCTCTCTTACCTTGGCAGCTTCAGAATCTTTTTCAAATAAAATTTTCGCGTGCATTGGATTCTCTCTGGTAGCTCCATACTCTTTAAGCTCTGCCATAATGTTCACTTGACTAGCAGAATCCAGTGCAAAAAGTTGACTAATACCTACGCTATCCTTATAATTCTCGTAAACAACTTCATTGCTTTCCAAAAACACAGAAGCTTTGAGTTCAACGTTCATATCCTGATTAAATGGATAATCCTTCTTGCCTTTTTGCTCAACTCCGTCAATCTCGTATTTCACTTTCTCAGTGAAAGGATTAAATACGTTCTTTTCAACGATAACCTTCCCTTCGAATTTCTCTAGTTGTGATGCCTCTCCAACAGTAGCTGCTAATTTGTTCCCAAATCCTGTAGCTGCGAAGTATACGCCCATCATAATAGATGCGTACTTGATTGGAGCGAGTTTAGTAATGAATGAAAGCGAAACTGGTGATGTACATAACTCACCTATCGTATGGAAAAGATATGCGAGGAAAATCCAAAACATTGCTGCTTTTCCGAATGTTTCAGAGGACGCTTCTTTAGAGGCGAACATCATAAATATAAATCCAAGTCCCATGATGATGGTACCTATCGCCATTTTTAAGATCGAAGATGCTTCTTTTCCTTTACGACGCCACCAAACCCAGAATCCTGCAATCACAGTTCCTAAAATGATTATGTAGCCTGCATTTAACGATTGGAATACAGCTGCTGGAATTTCGGATCCCATTATGAATCGATCCACTTTGACATCTGTATAGAAGTTCATCAATCCTCCAGCCTGCTCAAATGCACCCCAGAAAACAATGATTATTATAAAGGATAGAAGTAAGACTACAACGCGATCCTTTTCAATTTTTGTTAATGGTTTTTTCGATGCAGCAACAACTTCAGGATCTTCCGATTTACCAATGAAGTTTCCTACATGCGTTAGATGTTTCTGACCGAGCATGTACACAATCTGCCCTAACGCCATTCCTATTCCTGCGAGGCCGAATCCCATGTGCCATCCATAATTGTAAGCAACTAGACCTACAACCAATGATGCCAAGAATGCCCCAATGTTAATTCCTATATAGAAAATAGTAAAGCCTTTATCACGACGAATATCACCTTGTTGGTACAAGCCACCAACCATGGTAGAGATATTTGGTTTTAATGCACCAACTCCTAAGATAATCAAGGCAAGACCTGTGAAAAATGCCGTATTATTTGGTATGGCAAGGATTCCATGACCTGCACACAAGAGCAAACCACCTATGAATACTGTTTTTTTCTGACCAAGCCATTTATCGGCAATGATTCCCCCGGGGATGGCCATAACATAAACCAACATTGTATACCAGCCATAAAGCCAAATTGCATCTCCTCCCGTCCAGCCTAGTCCAGCACCTTCATGCCCTACAGCAGTTGCGGAAGTCGAAATATACAGGATGAGCAGACCGCGCATTCCATAGTACGAGAATCGTTCCCACATCTCAGTGAAAAACAGAACAAAAAGACCAACTGGATGGCCCATAAAAGTCTTAGTAGGTGCGGCGGTCGCTTGGTTACTCATAGAAGTTTTTGAATAATTTTCGGTTTGTGAAAGTAGTAAAAATATGGGAATGACCTCACAAATATCATTCCTAAAAATACTCAGATAGGGATTCCATCGAACGACTACCACTGTTTGTCGAATTTTCAGGCATGTGGAGCGAATATTCTTACTAAACAGCTATATTTGACGCCTATCTTTCAAAGAATATATGAAGAGAGCAAAACATCTCGCAATCGTGTGCATCGGACTTCTGTTAATTGGCTGTGGATCAACTGCTATTGATTCAGATTCAACACTTCTTGTTGGCCCAACTGAGGACGCCCATTCTTATTCCAACATTAAAGAAATTCACACTAAGCATTTAAGTTTAGAATTGAACGTGAATTTCGATAATAAGATCATTCATGGAGTTGCCCGTCATGAGATGAGCAAACATAAATCAGACACAGCGACCTTTGATATTAAAGCACTTGATATTCTAAAAGTAAC
Source organism: Crocinitomicaceae bacterium (assembly GCA_047621865.1). Lineage (GTDB taxonomy): Bacteria > Bacteroidota > Bacteroidia > Flavobacteriales_D > Crocinitomicaceae > UBA4466. The sequence continues at coordinate 2,998 of JBLHON010000320.1, forward strand.
ACTTGGTGATAAGAACGAGACAGAGACAGATTTTGTGATTGGTGACAACGATGAATTATTAGGTCAGCCCTTACATGTTAAGATCAAACCTGATACGAAGTTCATCAATATCTATTATCAAACGACTGAAAAAACAGAAGCAATTGATTGGCTTCCACCATCGTTGACAGCTGGTAAGAAGCATCCTTATATGTATTCACAAGGACAAGCAATTCTTACGCGTTCATGGATTCCTCTTCAAGATACACCTATGAATCGTTTTACGTATTCTGCTGATGTCAAAGTTCCTAGTGATTTAATGGCGATCATGAGTGCTGAGAATCCAAAAGAGAAAAGTGCAACTGGTGAATATCACTTTGAGATGAAGCAACGAATTCCTGCTTACCTTATAGCGATTGCCGTTGGCGATATTACGTATACACCACTTGGAAAGAAATGTGGAATATACTCTGAACCAGAATTGGCGGCAGAATGTGAATATGAGTTTGCCGATCTTCCTAAGATGATTGAGGCTGCAGAGAAATTGTATGGCGAATATCGTTGGGATCAATTCGATATGGCAATCCTTCCTTATTCATTCCCGTTTGGTGGAATGGAAAATCCACGCTTGACGTTTGCGAATCCAACATTACTTGCTGGAGATCAGAGTTTGGTTTCTGTTGTTGCACATGAGTTAGCACATTCATGGTCTGGAAATCTTGTGACGAATGCTACATGGAATGACTTCTGGATGAATGAAGGATTTACGGTTTATTTCGAAAATCGTATCATGGAAGAATTATATGGTGAAGAGATTGCAGACATATTAGCTGTAATCGAACGTCAAGAATTAGAGACTACATTGGAAACAATGGAAAATGGAATTCACCCAGAGGACACTCATTTGAAATTGGATTTAGATAAACGAAGTCCAGATGAAGGACTTACAGATATTGCCTATGTAAAAGGTGCTTTCTTCTTGAGAACATTAGAGAAGCATGTTGGACGTAAAAAATTCGATATCTTTTTGAAGAAATATTTTGATGATCACGCTTTTGAAGTAATTAGCACTGAGGATTTCGTAAACTTCCTATATGCAGAATTACTTGATCCAAATGATATAACAGATTTTAATGTTGAAGAATGGATTTATCAGCCAGGTCTTCCAGACAATTGTGTGAAAGTTGAGTCTAAACGTTTAGAACGAATGAACGATCTTGCACAAGATGTGAATAATGGTGAAAATATTTTCCTCGGCAATGCTTCAGACCTTAAGCGTGGTGATTATATCACTCAAGAATGGCTTGCATTTATTCGAGGACTTTCTACAGATCTCTCACCAGAAACGATGGCTCAAATTGATGAGCACC
>JBLHON010000321.1:0-4342 GCA_047621865.1 Crocinitomicaceae bacterium
AATAGTTTATCCCAATTTCCGGAAACGGATCTGTCATTGAATAGTGATGGAGTTCTGAAGAATTACCAGCACCATCAACAGTACTAATTTCATTGAAATTTTCTCCATTCACTGAACGGTAAACAGTATAGTAATCATTGTCCTGTTCAGAAGCTGTGCTCCACATTAATTTCACGCCATACTGCTCATTATAGTGATGTGTGAAATCCAAGAATTCCACAGGCAAGGCCAGAACACATCCAATGTAAGGTGTGCCACTCTCATTCAGAATAAGACTTGTAACAACAGCTCCCGAACCTCCTGGAGTTGCTCCATTGTTGCTCCCAGGTGTACAATTTGTCTGACCAGTTACGGCAATTATCCCAGCAGCCCCTCCTGTTAATGTCGCGATTAAATTTGGCGAAGCAGCTCCACCACTTACCCAAACAATGCCTCCGCCGCCTCCGCCGCCAGGTCCATTACAATTGGAAGTTCCAAAGTTGTCTGTGCTCGCACCATCACCCCCTGTCACTGAAACGTTCAGTACATTCGTATAGGCTCCAATATCCAAAAATACAGTTCCACCAGCACCAGCGCCACCACCACCATCACTATCAGCGTTTCCAGGCACAGTTGTTCCATCTGCGAAGATTGATCGACTATTTCCAGTTACTGTACCAGCTTTAATAATTACAATTCCAGCTCCATTTTCCCCAGTGCCAAAAGCATTAATTCCATTGTTCCCATGTCCAGAGCCGCCTCCACCAGCGAGAAATATTTTGTTAGCTGCATATCCTGCAGAAAGGCTTTTTGCATCAACCCCGACAACAGAACCACACGTAAAAAAACTTCTCTTGATTCGTTCTCCTCCGCGGCCTCCAGCACCATAATTCCCGCCGCCGCCGCCGCCGCCATTGTGGTTATTCCCGCCGCCGCCGCCATTCGCTAGAGGGCCTCGTCCTGTTTCTTTTCCTGCAATTAAGTCTCGAATTCCTTCACCCTTAAATCCTTGGGTGTCAGGATCTGTTGATGGTTGATAATAAGTGACATCTAAATTAAAGTTGCAGCCGCCTCCAGCCAGTGGAGAAATTGGTCCCCTAAAGCCTAAGTCGTTTACGTTAATATCTTGAGTGCCAAAATCCAAAGTGCCAGTAACCTCAAAAGCTAAAACTCCTCCTGTGAGCCCATCCCAAGGAGCTGCAGTTAGATCAGCACCAGTAATAGTTGCGTCCGAATAGGTAGGGAAATTAATCAGTTGCACCACTCCAGAAGCAGTGTAGGTATTCATTAATGCAAAGTCGAAGGTTATTTCGTTCGATTGAATGTCGCAAATAAAAACAATTTCATAATTTCCAGCATCTGCATAACTTGTAATCGTGCCGTAAGCCGCCCCGTCAAATTCATCGATTACAGCGCCTTTCATTTGCATCAAAATCATTCTGTCGCCAATGGTTAAGCCAGCACTTGATGAGACAGTAACAGAGTTTGTACCTATAGTGATGGCAGTAACATCCACATAAGTATTGATCACACCAGAGATATTAGTCTGAGCGACAGTTATCGTGCAGATGAAGGCAAAGAAGCTTAGTAAAGCCAATTTTGAGCAGGAGTGAGCAATATTGTCCATAAATCTGACAATCATTATGGTTATATTAGTGTATCACTTGTGATAACGATGTACAATTACATTTGGTTGCCGAATTTACAAAAAGAAATAGGACGAATGGGAAGACGATCAGTCAATTAAGTGTTGACTATCGATTATTTTGGACTAAAATCATCCTTTATCTAGTCAATAGCATGCCTTGGTGATTGTCTGTGCTCATTATATCTTAACTTTGTCGAAAATTAGTGCATGGCATCTTTCGATATCTTCAAACTTAAAAAACCATTGCGTAATGCAGTTGACGATTTAGGTTTTCATACACCAACTCCAATTCAGGAGCAAGCTTTTTCTGTTGTCCTATCTGGGAAGGATGTCCTAGGGATTGCTCAGACGGGTACTGGAAAGACATTGGCGTACATGCTACCAATTTTGGATGAGTTGACTTTTTCGAAGCAACTGAACCCACGAATTTTAGTACTTGTTCCAACTCGTGAATTGGTGATTCAGGTGGTAAAGGACATTGAAAACCTCTCGAAGTATATCAATTGTAGAGTGCTTGGAATCTATGGTGGTGTAAACATTAAAAGACAACGAATTGCACTTGATGAGGGTGCCGATATTGTAGTCGCAACTCCTGGGCGAATTTATGATCTTGCCCTTGATCAATCAATGTCCCTTAAAGGAATTAAGAAATTGGTCATTGATGAAGTTGATGTAATGTTGGATTTAGGATTTCGATTTCAATTATCGAATATTTTAGAGCTCTTGCCCGATCGTAGACAGAATGTTATGTTTTCGGCAACTATGACTGATCACGTGGATGCTCTTATTGATGATTTCTTCGTCGCTCCCGTGAAAATATCCATTGCAGTAAGTGGTACTCCCTTGGATAACATCAGTCAAACAACTTATAACGTTGAGAATTTTTATACGAAAGTAAATCTGTTGAAGCATTTACTCACGAATAAGGTTGATTTCAAGAAAGTACTCGTATTTACATCAAATAAACGAAGTGCCGATCGATTGTTCGAAGCATTGGGAGAGGAGTATGGCGAGGAAAGCTGTATCATTCACTCCAATAAATCACAGAATTATAGAATTCGTTCTATAGAAGAGTTTGATGAAGGCAAAAATCGAATTTTAGTCGCTACAGATATCATGGCGCGTGGATTAGATCTTGACAAAATCACGCATGTTATCAATTTTGACACACCATTGTTTCCTGAAAATTACATGCACAGGATTGGACGAACAGGTAGAGCCGAGGAAGAAGGGCACGCGATCTTACTTTCAACTGAAAAGGAGTTCCCATTTCGAGAATCTATTGAAAGTTTAATGTCGATTAAAATTCCATTGGTTGAATTTCCGAGTGAGGTTGAGATTTCTACAGAACTCACACCTGAAGAACAGCCAATAGATGTGATGTTAAAGAACATGGATCGAAACACCAAACATGAGGTGCGCGGTCCAGGAACTCACGAGAAAAAAGCAAAGAACGCGAAGACAAATCAAGGTGGGAAGTACAAACGCGAAATTGCCAAGAAGTATAAGAAGGCACAAACGAGAGGGGATAAAACCTATCACAAGAAACAAAAGCGCGGTTAGAGGTGTAATTCTTTATTCTGAATCAACTTCTTTGAGCATCCATAAGTTGCATGCGAAATGACCTGAGTTCCCCAGTGGTGCTGAGAGTGATTTGAATCCCAAACTTTCATACAAACCTATTGCACTGCTTAATTCTGGCAATGTTTCTAGATAGATTTTTGAATAACCTGTTTCGATTGCAGAATTGATCGAAATGTTCATCAACTCTCTTCCCAATCCAAGTCCGCGGGTTTTACTATTAACATAGAGTTTTACCAATTCTGTACAATCAGCATCAAGTCCCGGAGTTGGATAGATTCCACATCCACCAACCATTCTCCCGTTCATTTCAGCGATCCAATAAATTGCTTTCTCGCGTTCGAATAATTCAAATAATGCATCTGTTGTTGGATCTGTATAGACTGTTCCTGGCTTGTCAATTCCGTGTTCTTTCAAAACTCCTCGAATGAGTGCAGCAAGCTCAAGATTGTCTCGAGATTCAATTTTTCGAAAATTTACTGTTGCTGATTTTGATTCTTTTACCACTACTTCACGGATTTGAACGTAAATAAAACCAAAAAAACGACTGAATTGAAACAATTGACTTACTTACTTGAAAAAGTAGAGAAATCGCTTGCGTAATTCTTCCAATTTCTGATAAATGATAAACTTCATCCAAATCAAAACAGTTTAAACACTGATTCTTGTAATTTTGAAATTATGCGAGATGAATTTGTTCTGGAAATACTCACTAGTACTGATGCCAATGAGATTTTGCGTTCTTCGTCTATTCAATCCTTATGGAGTGGGTATGGCGAAATTGCCAAGCACGATTTAGAAGGTGGAAAAATTACTTCGGTAATTACGAAGCATATTCTGTTTCCCAATGCTTCAAATCATCCTCGGGGTTGGGATACAAATCACTCGCATGAACGCAAGGTTAAATCCTACCAAGTGGAGATGGCTTGGTATCAGCAATGGAGTCAACAGTGTGGTAAAGCTTGTCGTGTAGCTGATTTTTATGGTTCGAAGTCAATTAATGCTGAGCACCTTTTGATTTTAGAAGATCTCGATGATACTGGATTTTCATCTCGTAAAACGAGCGTAGGAAAAGCTGAGGCGATCGTCTGTCTGAATTGGCTTGCATCATTTCATGCGACGTTTTTAGATGCA
>JBLHON010000322.1:0-4318 GCA_047621865.1 Crocinitomicaceae bacterium
TTGTAGGATCGATTAATCCAGCCATCAATTTCAGCAAAGAAGTTTTCCCAATCCCACTCTCTCCTATAATACCTACGATCTGTCCATCGTGGATCTCAAAAAACATGTTGGTTAGAACATCCTTATCACCATAAGACAGAGAAACATTATCTAAAACTAGCATCTAGAAGATCAATTCTTTTGGAAACGCTCCTGTAGTTATGTAAATCCCAGGAATTGGATTCGAAAGTGGCTCGTAATCTTTCAGAAATATTTTCAAGCGAATGATTTCGTCATCTTTCTCAACTTCAAACGAATCAAGAAGAGATTCTGAACATCCAACATAGACTGGAGAGCTGCCACTCAGTTCGAACAGATGCATATCTTCAATCTCATGCGAGAACTCTTCACCATTATCCAACTGACCTTTTAACGGAAAAACTGCCTTAGGATGTTCAGTTACGTCCAATACGTCTGTCGTAATCTTTAATTCATCTTGCCATTCATACTTTCTGTTAATTGCCGATTCTTCTACTCCATTTGCTTCTGCATGCTCAGGAGAGTAATCATCATTTAGGAGAAAGAAGTGCACAGTACATTCCATAAAGTTCAATTTGTGTACAAAAATATCAACTTTCGATTTGGTGGAACTAGAAGTAGGAGTATTTTTGAGGTCAATAAGCTACAATTTGGAAAAAACAGTTCATATTCGTAAAAATAAGCAGCATTCAATTGAACGCCGTCATCCTTGGATTTTCTCAGGGGCCCTCTATTCTGATAATTCGGAACTAGAGGATGGAGATATAGTCACCGTGCTAGATGACAAGGAGAAATTCGTTGCACGTGGGCATTTTCAACATGCCACTATCGCAGTTCGAGTTCTGTCATTTGAAGATCGCAAGTTGGATCAAGCGTTTTTCAATGAACGAATCGCAAATGCTGTTGAATTGCGCGTCAAGCAAAGTCTATTACGTCCTGACAATAATATTTGTCGATTAGTTCATGGTGAAGGAGATAGATTGCCTGGATTAATTGTTGACTTCTATGCAGGGGTTGCAGTGATACAGAGTCATAGTTTTGGGATGTTCAATTCTATAGAGTTAATCTCAAAAGCGCTGGAATCGGCACTTGGAAGCTCCCTCATAGCCACGTATTCTAAATCGTCTGATACACTCCCAAATCGAGAGAAGACGGACGACACCTATCTTTATGGCACATGTGAGACGCCTCATATAGCGCTAGAAAATGGGGTTAAAATCAACATAGATTGGATCACTGGTCAAAAAACTGGATTTTTCATAGATCAGAGAGAAAGTCGATATCTTCTCGGAAAGTACTCAAAAGGGAAAAGAGTATTAAATACATTCTGCTACTCAGGAGGATTTAGCTTGCTCGCACTTAATAATGGCGCATTGCATGTGGATTCTCTCGACAGCTCCAAAAAGGCAATGGTATTGACAGATGAGAATATAGCGCTCAATAATTTTGAAGATCGACATACTTCCATCGTGGCAGATGCGATGACATTTATCAAAGAATTGAAGAAGGATTATGATGTGATTATTCTCGATCCACCAGCATTTGCTAAACATAAAGACAAACGCCATAGAGCAGTTCAAGGTTACAAACGATTGAACGCTCATGCCATTAAACAAATTAAGCCAGGCGGAATCATTTTCACTTTCTCCTGTTCTCAAGTAGTTGACAAACTTTTATTTAACAATACGATAATTGCTGCAGCCATAGAGGCTGGTAGAGATGTTCGAATTTTAGAACAGTTACATCAACCATCAGATCATCCTATCAATGCATTTCATCCTGAGGGAGAATATCTGAAAGGCCTTGTAATACAGGTCGATTAATGCTTGATCTAAGTCATCGGTCATTATTGAAGGTTGCAATCCCGTTGATGGCATCCACCTTTATTCAATCAATTGTCCTACTTACTGACTCTTCATTTCTGAGTAGGTATGATACTTTGGCCTTTGATGCTGCTGGAAATGGCGGATTAATCTTTATTACGATGTACATGGCCATGGTTGGCATGAATGAGGGCGCGCAAATATTGTTAGCGCGTAGAATTGGTGAGGGCCGAGAGAACTTAATCCCTAGAATATTTGGAACTTCAATCATTATCAACGTACTACTTGCCATAGTCCTGCTTGTTATTACATTCTTCGTACTCCCCGATTTATTACTTGAGGGAACAAAGCACAAAGAGATCGGAGCTCTCCAGTTCGATTATGTCCAAATACGTAGCTTCGGCATGATCCCATCCATATTCACACTAGCCATTATAGCTTATTTCACGTCCATAGGCAGAACGAGTATTGTTCTCATTAGTGCTGTTATAATTGCCTTTATGAATATTGGACTAGATTATTCCTTAATATTCGGGAATGCAGGTTTTCCTGAAATGGGACTGAAGGGTGCTGCACTCGCTTCCACGCTTTCAGATACTGGAGGCGCTCTATTTCTAATTGGAGTCTTAATCTTTGACAAAAAATCAAAAAATCAACTACAATTAAAATACATTAGATTTAAAGCATCTTCCTTCAATCAACTGATCAAACTTGGTTCACCTATTATGTTTCAAGGAATTGTAGCATTACTAACATGGACTATCTTCTTCTTCTGGATCGAGCAAATTGGTATCTTCGAATTAACAGTATCACAGAACATTCGAACGTTGTATTTCTTAGCGTTTGTTCCTATCTGGGGATTCGGGGCGACAACGAAAACCTACATTAGTCAATATATAGGTAAAGGAGATTTTGAGGCATTGCCAATCATCATACGTAGAATTCAATTTTTAACTGTGATCTTTTTACTCGTATTCTTCCATGGAGCAATTTTGTATCCCGAACAATTAATCTCACTCATAAATCCAAATCCTGAATTCATAGAAACGAGTGCACAAACATTGCGCTTTCTATTTGGTTCAATGTTGATTTATGGAGTTGTTAGTATATACTTCAATACGATCGCGGGAAGTGGCAATACGCGCTTCACATTATTAATTGAATTGGTTTCCGTTCTGCTCTATATCGTATTCGCATATCTATTTATTAAAGTGTACAAATTTGAAATATGCTGGATCTGGTCGGTCGAGTATATCTATTTTGGTACTATTGGGATATTATCCATTCTTTATCTTAAGTTTTTTAATTGGCAAAAGAAACAATTATAATATGACTCAATTACGAATTGTCTTTATGGGCACACCTGAATTCGCAGTTTCAATTTTAGAGACATTGGTGAATTCATCACAGATAAATATTGTTGGGGTTGTCACTGCCCCTGACAAACCTGCCGGACGAGGCAGGCAAATTAAAATGAGCGCTGTAAAAGAATTTTCGCTCAATCACGACTTAGTACTATTGCAGCCACCAAATCTGAAGGACAGTGAATTTATAAAGGAGCTAACAGAATTAAACGCTGAATTGTTTGTCGTTGTAGCATTTAGAATGTTGCCCGAAGTTGTTTGGTCTATGCCTCAAAAAGGAACGATAAATCTTCACGCTTCATTGCTGCCTCAATATAGAGGTGCCGCTCCAATCAATTGGACAATAATAAATGGTGAGTCTAGATCGGGCGTGACAACTTTCTTCATCGAAAAAGAAATTGATACAGGGAAAATAATTGAACAACGCTCACTGGTAATTGGATCTAATGAATCTGTAGGAGATCTGTACAGCAGACTTATGAAACTTGGAGCGGAAACTACATTGTCTTCCGTATTAAAAATAAAGGAAGGAAATGTTGTGGGCATTTCGCAAGACGATACTATTCTTAACGAGAAAAGAAGAATCGCTCCAAAAATATTCAAGAACGATTGCAGAATTGATTTCCGAAAGACAGCGCAAGAGGTTCACAACTTCTGCAGAGGACTCGATCCATTTCCAGGAGCTTGGTGTGAATTTAACATGGGTAATGAAAGTATAACAAAAACTTTCAAACTCTTTAGTACCCTAATCACTGATTTGAGTTCTGATTCGAAAAGCAAAATCACTAAGAATGAACTGGGGATATTAATCCCTTGTAGTGATTTTTATTTATTAGTAAAAGAGATTCAATCAGATGGTAAAAGGAAAATGACATCTAAAGATTATTTAGTCGGTCATGATATCGAGGGTTATACAATTAGCTACTAATACGTATTTAACGCGATAAAAAACCTTACTTCTCGCGATACCAGTGAATTTCAGAGGTGTTTATTAACAATCATTGGTAGTTATCCACATTTTTCACCGTTTTTTCTTGATACACCTTGGATGGCAGGGATATTAAAATATATTTGTGCCGGTAAAATTATTAACACAAACTAAAAACCAAGACT
>JBLHON010000323.1:0-4309 GCA_047621865.1 Crocinitomicaceae bacterium
TGGAAATTACGATTACACACCAATAGTGATGGCAAGCCTTAAAAATGCAAATGGAGAATTTAGTGAAGAAATGGTTTCGATCTATCCAAATCCATCATCATCAGATTTCATGATCTCGATTCACTCAGATGAAACACGTGATTTGTCAATGAGCGTATTCAATTCATTAGGACAAATTATTCAAGAACGTTCTACCAAAATTCAGAAAGGCAATACTGTTATGAACATTATATCTAATGAATGGGCAACTGGAATCTATCACATTCAGCTGTTAGATCTCAATTCAGGACAAACAATCAACAAGAAATTTATTAAGAAATAGCTATGAAGAAATTAAATTTACTCCTTTCGACGTTGGCAATTTGCGCGGGCACAATTGCTTTTTCTCAAAATGTTGGGATTGGAACTGCCACTCCCGTTACGAAGCTTAATGTTGTTCAACTGGCTGCGGTAATTGGAATTGAAGTAGACCATGCTGGTGCAGCAGGGAACTCAATTGTTGCATATCCTCAGAATGTAGCAAATGCCTCTTCTGCAATTTGGGTTCTCAACCCTACTGCTGGGCGTGGACTAAATATCGATATGTTGAATACTGGTAGTACAACTGCTGGAGCTCGAATAAACCAAACAGGTGGAGGAGATGGTCTAGACATTTTTCAGACTAACACTACTGGAGCAGGACAGTTTATTAGCTTGTCTAACGCGACCAATGCATTTTCAGGGAGCCAAATTAACCATGCTGGAACAGGATATGGGGAATGGATAAACATGACAAACACAGGTGCAGCTGGAACGGGTATTAACATTGATCAGGTCGGAACAGGTGCATTTTCTAGAGGAATCGAAGTTGGCATGGATGCCGCAAATGGTGCCCTTGGTATTGCTTCATTTCATAATGGGAGTGGAACTGCTATTTACGGCTCTTCCGTTGGAGGACACGCAATTATGGGATTCTCTGATGGTGGTTTGGGCGTATATGGTCAAAGTACATTCATAACTGGAACTGGCGTAAGAGGTTATGCTTCAGGAACACAAAGTACAGGAGGTTTGTTCCAAGTGGATAATGCTGCTGCAGATAGAAATTCTATTGGCGCCTTTATTCTTTACAACGGTTCTGGCGGAGGCGTTGGAGGCGGAGGAAACGCGATGGAAGTAAGTAATACTGGAACGAACGGAAATGCCATTGATGTCTTTATTGGAGATCCTGCTGTAGCTCCCGGACCTGCAAACACTGCGAATGAGTACGCTTGTATTTCATTAGCTCACATGGGAACAGGAACAGGTGTTCTAGGATCTAAAAGTGCAGTTCAAGCTCAAGTGAATGGTAGTGATCCAACAATTTCCGCATTTAGCAATGGAACAGGATATAGAGAAGGAGTTTTAAGTATCGCAAGTCCTAATGGATTTAGTGATCCAGTTGGAGTTTATGGATACTCATACACTGCAGCTAATGCAGGATATGGCATAGGTGTTCAAGGTGTTGGAGGATGGTATGGTGTACGAGGTATTGGTAATGGTGGTCTTGCTCCAACAACATTTGCAGTGTATGGTTCAGGTGATTATGGTGGAACAGGAGCGAAATACTTTTCGATTGATCACCCATTAGATCCTGAGAACAAAATTTTGAATCACTATTCTGTAGAGTCGAATGAAGTGACTAACATGTATAGAGGAGTTGTTCAATTAGATGGGAATGGCGAAGCAATAGTTGAGCTTCCAGATTATTTTGATGCGGCAAACATTGAGCCTAACTACCAATTAACTTCTATTGGTTCAGCTACTCATCCTTATGTTTTAACTGAAATTGATGACAACAAATTTACTGTTGCCGGCGCTCCAAATGCAAAGGTTTCTTGGACGATTTACGCAAAACGTAATGACGCGACACTTCAGTACTTCAGTAGTGCTGGTAAAAACTACGATCAAGAAGTAGTTGAAAAGCCTGCCAAAATGAAAGGCAAGTATTATACTCCTGAAGCTTATGGTCAACCTGCATCTAAAGGTATTCACTATAATGCAGAAGCTGAGGCAAACAGAATTAAACAAGAAACACTTGTGCTAGAAAGCGTGACGTCTCCTGTTGTGGAAAAAACCACACAAGAAACTCCTGCTGATTCTCGAACAAAAGGGAAGTCGGAAGTTAAGGCTGAAGACTCATCGGAAACGATTGAGACAATGAAGCCAATTGAAACGAAATAATTAACGGTTTTTAGGACTTTCAGTCGACCACTAAATCTGGTTTTTTAATCGGAAAGTACAGGCTGAAAGTCCTATTAAAGACTGTTTAATTTTTATTGAGACCTTAAGGGATTTCTTAAACGAAATCGGGTTAAATCACTTTTAACGAGGTGTATCATCAAGAGAACAAAATAGCGTTAGAAAATCAAGGTTACTGTGTGTGCAGTGATCTTTATTCGCGAGTTCAAGTGCATGATCTCCATCTGTTACTGGATGAAAGCTTGAGAGAATTCCAATTGAAATCTGCGCCTGTTTTTGCCATCAGAAAAGTACTGGATGAAATTCCTGAAATAAGGCCATTGGTTTTCAATCAGAATTTAAGAGAATTATTAACCGAAATTGCGCCAAATCACATCCTAACTAAGTCCATCTATTTTGATAAACCAGTTGGTTCGAATTGGTTTGTAGCATATCATCAAGACCTGAGCATTTCTGTGGATAAAAAACACGAACTCGAAGGCTATAAAAATTGGACCCACAAACAAGGAATCATTGGAGTTCAGCCGCCACTTCATATTCTTAACAACACGCTCACTGTTCGAATCCATCTTGACGACACTGATTCATCAAATGGCGCGCTAAAAGTAATTCCAAAATCTCATCTGGATGGAGTAACGCGAATCGACACAAAGACAATGAATATCTCAAATCAAACAATTTGTGAAGTTCCTTCTGGTGGAATCATGATCATGAAGCCTCTGCTCTATCACGCCTCAAATAGAAGTGAAAATGGTAACCGGAGACGTGTCATACATCTAGAGTTTTGTGATCAAGAGCTTGCGAAACCAATACTCTGGTCAGAAGCATATAACTGGAAGGAAAAATTTCATCTGTGATTTAATCACTATTTTTAGTTCATGCAGTTCAAACCTTCTTTCATTCAAACAATTGCGATAATTGTCACGTTCACATTATTTTACTCGTGTAAAGAAGATTCTTGGAAACCACCAATGAATGATAAATTCATCACAATAAATCAACCAGCGATTCCCACGGAAAGTACAGACCTTGTAACTGATCAAGAGGATGATGCCAAATGGACGGATATTGAATTCTCAGATGTAACAGTTTCTCTGAAAGAAGTAGACTTACAATGGTATGATACTAAGGATAATGGATATCTAATTGATGGTGACACTGCTGTTCTCTATCTCATGCCAGGAGATTGGATTTACAGTAAAATTTTCAAGATTCAAATCGAAGGTTATGACGAGGTTGATGTCTATGAAATGTTCGAAAACCACATGTCAATCACAACTCAACGGGAGATGGAAGTCCCCATGTGTGTTCTGAAAACATGGAAAAGTTATCGTTCTGTTTGGAGTAAACTAACAGTTGTAGAACCCAATCTTTTGTTTGAATCAAATGATGGACAACTTCACGATGAAGGGAGGTTTCCATTTTCATTGGAAGAATTCAAAGAAATGGTGGGCGTTCATTGTGGTCCTGAATGGCAACAAGAGATAATGTCAAAAAGACGATTAAAGGATATTGATTGTCAGCTTTTCACGACTAGTTTCTCCTACAAAGTCTTTGCTCGAAACAGTAAAACAGGCAAATCAATAGAGCGAATTTTGGTTTTTAATTCTCCAACAAGCTGCTAATTTAGTACGTATTATTTCGCTATCGTCAATCGAATTACTTTAAAGTTTGATCCAACTTCCACATAAATCAAGTAGATTCCTGCGTTTAGCTCGGGAGCAGAATGGACATGATTGTAGCCCTTACCAATATGAATTTCATCCTTCACATAGACAGATTTACCCATCATATCGACCATTTCAATTCTTCCAACACCAGTGGTAGATGAGAAGATATTCAAATTGAACTCTCCATCATTTGGATTCGGTGACGCCACTACTTCTAAGTCTGTACTTTTCTTCTTACAATCCACATATACGATGCCGTGTGATTCAACTTCGCCATCCATATTTTTCTCGCTTAGTCGATAATAGGCACTTGTTGAGGCTCGGTCATCATCCAAATAATTGTAGTGCACATATTCTGATGAATTACCTGCTGCAGGAACGTGTGTTAAGACTTCATAGGAATAACCATCAAGTGATCGCTC
>JBLHON010000324.1:0-4288 GCA_047621865.1 Crocinitomicaceae bacterium
TGGACTCAATGGATTCTGGAAGATCGAGAAACAACTCCTTCATTTCATCCTGTGACTTGAAATAGTACTCCTGATTATCTAATCCAAATCTAAATCCACGACCTCTCCCCTTAGGAGTTGAGACCAATTCATTATCCTTGACACAGAGCAGTACATCATGTGCTTCTGAATCGTCTTTATCAATGTAAAAAGTATTGTTTGTCGCAACAAGTTTCACGTCGTATTCACCAGCAAGACGAATGAGAGTTTCGTTTACGCGATCCTCGTTTTCTTGTCCGTGACGCATTACCTCCATGTAGAGGTCCTCTCCAAAGAGATTCTTCCACCAGATCAATGCTTCCTCTGCTTGCTTCTCACCAACATTGAGGATCAGACTTGGAATTTCTCCATAGAGATTCCCTGTGAGTACAATTATATCACTGTGGTATTCTTCAATGGCTTTTTTGTCAATTCTAGGAACGTAGTACATTCCTTGCGTGTAAGCAATTGAAGCGAGTTTGATCAAATTGTGATAACCTGCTTTATTCTTAGCGAGTAAAACAACCTGATATCCATTATCTTTTTGTGTTTTATCTGAGAGATCTCGGCACACGTTGAATTCACAACCAATGATGGGAATTATCTCTGTTTCGTCAAATTCCTCCCCATTCTCTTCAGCTTCTTTCTTTCGTTCAAGAACATCTGCATTGTGGGCTGACATTGCCTTCTCGAAATGAAATGCAGACATCATATTACCTGTATCAGTAATAGCAATGGCTTTCATCTTATTTTTTGCTGCTGCTGCAACGAGTGCTTTCACTTGAGAAGTAGATTGTAGAATACTAAACTGTGAATGATTGTGCAAGTGAGAAAAGGATACATCCTTGAGGCGTTCATATGCTTCCGAACGATCAATTGATGGAATAGCAGCTTCAGGGTCAGCTAATTCACTTTTAATTCGAGCACTTTCCGACTTGAGGTTCAGATGTTCCAAACCAAGCTTCCCAATTGGAGCTGGGTTGAACGATTTGAAATCTTCTATATAGCGATCTTCCTGCTGTAATTCTGTAGGTGAAAAAACTTCTCTACGAATCAGCTCGAAGAAACAACGTGTGGTTGCTTCAACATCAGCAGTTGCATTGTGGGCCTCACCAAAGCTTTCATTAAATAAATAGGAATGCAGTTCACTAAGCGTAGGCAATTTAAATCTTCCTCCACGTCCTCCTGGAAGCTCACAAAGCTTTGCTGTAGTTTCCGTACACGTATCGAGGACGGCAAAATCCGCCATTGTTGTCTCAATTCCAGCACGAATAAACTCACAGCCCCAAACGTTTAGGTCAAATTTGAGATTCTGTCCAACGACAAACTTCGCTTTTGAGAGTGCCTCATTAAACTCTTGGAGTGCTTCTTCAAGCGAAACTCCTTGCTCTTTTGCGAGCTCAGTAGAAATTCCATGAATCTGCTCTGCATCATATGGAATATCATATCCTTCTGGGTGAATTAGGAAATCCTTGTGTTCGACCACCTCTCCCATTTCATTGTGCAACTGCCAAGCAATTTGCACAACTCTTGGCCAGTTATCTGTATCTGATATTGGGGCATTCCAATTACGTGGTAAACCAGTTGTTTCAGTATCAAATATGATGTACATGGGCGCTCGAGGATTGAAGGAATAAAGGTAGCCTTTTATCCAGTCAATTTTAGCTCTGGCAGGAAGGAAATATCAACAAGTAATCAACTTTTTCAAACGAGATTTGTGCTCCATGCACGTGACCGTTTTGAGCAAGAGCAGAAGTTGAACAGACTGTCAGCAGCAAAATTAGCTGTAGGATATTTTTCATCTGTCAGAGATTTTAATTTGTTGGGTTAGTAATTACATCCTCTACTTGGACTGGTTTCGGGAGTACTTCACCAATAATTCGGATGCGTACTGCAGGAGTATTGACAGCATTTGATATAACGGTAAGACTCTTATTTATTCTCCCAGTACGTCCTGTATGATAGCGAACTTTGATCTGCTCCGTTTCTCCGGGAGAAATTGGTTCTTTAGGCCAAGCTGGTACTATGCATCCACATGAATTCTTGACAGTTGATATAATGAGTGGAGCATTTCCAGTATTTGTGAATAGGAAAAAACAGGTTCCATCTGCACCATATTCAATGATTCCATAGTCATGCACTTCGTTTTTAAAGGTGATTATTGGTCCATCTTGTATAACTACTTCTTGAGCAATTGATTGTTTGGAAGACGCGACCACGAGTATCAGTACGAGTAGAAATTGAAAAGTTTTCATGAATTTTTATTTAAAAAAAAGCGCATCCAGTTTGTGAATGCGCTTCTAGTATGGATTAATTTTGAGTTTAGTTTTCTGGTCCAACTGATTTGATCACTGGTGAAGTTGTTGGCTTTGGTTCAACATTCCCTTTAATTCTAATAACCTTAGAAGGGTTGCTCACTGAATTCGAAACGATTGTAATAGCCTTATTAATCGCTCCTGGGCGTTTCATATCATATTGAACCTTAATTGTTCCAGTTGCTCCTGGTGCAATTGGTTCTTTCGGCCATGAAGGAACAGTGCATCCACATGATTTTTTCGCATCCGAAATAATTAATGGAGCGTTGCCAGTGTTTGTGAATTCGAACATACAAATTCCTTCTGATCCATATTTCACGTTTCCGTAATCGTGGATTTCCTTTCCAAAAGAAATTTCTGCGCCATCAAGTTGAATTGCTTCTTGAGCGCTGACTTGATTTGAGAATGTGATTGAGAGTAGAAGTGTAAATAAAGGAAGCAATAGCTTTTTCATAATCTGTTTTTTTTAGTGTTTGTTCAACTAATTTAGGAAGGATATCAGTGCGAAAAAAGGTCGTTAACAGATCAATAACGGAAATAACAAGTCCTTAACAAGGCGTTAACAGGGGCTTAACAGAAAATTAGGAAAGGCGAGAAATAGTTGATGAGAAATCAATTTTCCGATTGTTCGAACGCTCGAAGTGGACGTAGACTTATTATTGAAGATTGGCGATTCGAAGAACAAACGGAAATCGGACGATCGGGCGTTCGGAAAATCGGACAATCTATTTACCCGGCACCACTTTAACCTTGAAACGGAGTGAATGTTTTTTCTTTGTGTTTGTTACGAGTAGGATTGTACGATCTTGGAAAAAATATTTCTCATTTGTATCGAATGTGACTTTCATAGAATATGTTTCGCCTGGTGCAATTGGATGTTTTGGAAGTACGGCTTTTGTGCAGGTACAGTTCACACTGTAATCCGAGATAATTAAGGGTGCTGTTCCAGTATTGGTGATTTTGTAGTTGTGCTTTAGGAGCACTCCTTGCACTGTGGAGGGGAATTTAAACGTTGTCTTATCAACTTTAAGAATTGCCTGTGCATTTCCAACAGAAATGGATGTGATGACGACGAGAAACAGAACGAGTAATTTCATAGAACATGATTTACGTTGTCGAAGATAGTTCAAATATTATTCCAGAAATGCCTAAAAACAAAATTCCGCCACATGGAAACCACTGGCGGAATTAAATGCTATAATCCTGATCGCTAAAAAGTGATCTTAGTTGGGCGGTTCGGCTGAAGTCTTTACAGGTGTTCCTGAGTTAGGATGCGCCTTTACACTCCCTTTGATACGAATTACTTTCGATGGCTCGTTCCTTGCGTTCGAACTAACTATAATACTTTTGTTAATTGCTCCAGCACGACCAGTGTCGTATTTGATACTAATTCCTGCTGATGCTCCTGGTGCGATTGGCTTTTTTGGCCAAGAAAGAACTGTGCATCCAACAGACCCTTTTACGTTCAAGATAGTCAATGGCGCATCACCAATATTCTTGAATCTGAATTCAAATGTTCCATCTCCATGCTGCTCCATTGTACCATAGTCGTGTACATCTTTCTCGAATTCTATTCCAGCCCCGCTAACTTGAGCTACTACCATGTTCGTTGCTGCAGTAGCAACAAAGATTAACACTAATGAGAATATTACCTTTTTCATCTTTATGGGTTTAAGTTTATGCTAAGTTCTGTTCTAAATATAATGCAACTTTTCCAACAAGATCTGTTTTTAACGCATGGTTAACATCTCCCCTATATCGTCTTAATTGAATTCTAATGGATTCTTCTTTTGTACTCTATTATTCGAACGTAAATTTCATAAAGCTCTCTTCAGCAGGGGCTTGAAACTAGTAAGAGAATAACTGAGCACATCTGCCTTTCAAAGGATGAATGGCGATGAATTACATTGTTGAAGATAGTTCAGATAATCTTCCAGAAATGCTCAAAAACAAAA
>JBLHON010000325.1:0-4282 GCA_047621865.1 Crocinitomicaceae bacterium
ATTTGCTATTCTTCAGATAAGAAACAGGGTAAGCAGCTTCTTGACGAGAATAAGGATGCTCCCAATTTTGATTGATGATACAATCTGCTGTATGTGGCGCGTTTTTCAATAAGTTGTCTACTTTATCAGCGTGCCCGTTTTCGATTTCTTTGACCTCCCGACGAATTGAAATCATTGCTTCAATAAATCGATCTAACTCTTCTTTATCCTCACTCTCAGTCGGCTCAATCATTAGCGTTCCAGCAACAGGAAATGAAACTGTTGGAGCATGGAATCCATAATCAATTAATCGCTTGGCAATGTCTGCCACTTCAACATCTGCCGTTTTCTTGAATTCACGACAGTCAATGATCATTTCATGTGCAACTGTTCCGTTTTTACCCGTGTAAAGGACGTCATAATGACTTTTTAATGAAGCCGCGATATAATTGGCGTTCAAAATCGCGAGTTCTGTAGATTCTTTCAACCCTTCAGCGCCCAACATTTTGATGTATCCATAAGAGATCAACAAAATAAGTGCACTCCCAAATGGTGCAGATGAGATGGCGTTAATTGCTTTGTCGCCACCTGATGGAATTAAAGGTGAACCTGGCAGAAATGGCGCAAGATGAGCAGCAACTCCAATAGGCCCCATTCCTGGTCCTCCCCCTCCATGAGGAATTGCAAATGTTTTGTGAAGATTCAAGTGACAAACATCTGCTCCAATGTTTCCAGGATTTGTTAATCCAACTTGAGCATTCATATTCGCACCATCCATGTATACTTGACCGCCATTATCGTGAATGATTGCCGTAATTTCTTTAATTCCCTCTTCGTAAACACCATGAGTAGATGGATAAGTAACCATCAATCCACCAAGTGTATCTTTCAGCTCAATTGCTTTATCTCGCAATTCATTAATGTCGATATTTCCAAACTCATCACATCCAGTTACCACAATACTGAACCCAGCCATAACTGCTGAAGCTGGATTGGTTCCATGTGCAGATGAAGGGATGATCATCACTTTTCGTTGTGGTTCACCTTTGGATTCTAGATATGCTTTGATCACCATTAATCCTGCATATTCTCCTTGTGCTCCAGAATTTGGCTGTAACGACATTGCCGCAAAGCCTGTACATTCACATAAGTCTTTTTCCAATTCACGGAACATCTCGTGATATCCTTCTGCCTGATCTACTGGAGCAAATGGATGCATACCAGCAAAAAGTGGATTTGAAATTGGAATTAATTCCGAAGCCGCATTTAATTTCATGGTGCACGATCCAAGTGGAATCATACTATGAACGAGAGAAAGATCTTTGTTTTCCAAACGCTTCAAGTAGCGCATCATTTTTGATTCTGAATGAAAGCTATTGAAAGTTTCGTGTGTCAGTATTGAATCTGAACGTAAACTTTCAGTTTTTAATGAGGTAGAGTCCTCTGGTGTAGCAGTTGGAGCATCCTTCCCAGTAATCTTTCCAAAGAGTCCAAGAATTGCTTGAACATCTTGGATTGTATGTGGTTCACCAAAACTGATTGTTAACTCAGCATCATTGATGTAGTTAAAATTGAACTCAAGTGTCTCGGCAGCTGATCGAATTGCTGAACAAGGAACACCTTTTACCCAAAGCGTGTCAAAGAAATTCGTTGAACCTATCTCAACTCCCATCTCTTTTAATCCATTGGCAGTTTTTGCCGCCATTGAATGAACATGATTTGCGATTGCTTTGATCCCTTGAGGACCATGATAAACAGCATACATACTTGCCATTACAGCCAATAAAGCTTGGGCAGTACAAATATTTGAAGTTGCTTTACCACGCTTGATATGTTGTTCTCGCGTTTGCAATGCCATTCGCAATGCTACGTTTCCATCATCATCTTTTGATACCCCAATAATTCTTCCAGGCATGTTACGCTTATACGATTCCTTTGCAGCAAAGTACGCAGCGTGAGGTCCACCATATCCCATTGGAACGCCAAAACGTTGGGTAGATCCAAATACAACATCAGCACCCAATGACCCAGGTGAAGAAAGCAATACAAGTGCTAAAATATCGGCAGCAACAGCTACTCGAATTCCTTGATCAGCCACACGTTTAATGAAAGTGTCAATGTTCTGAACTTCTCCATTTACGTTTGGATATTGAATAATCGCTCCAAAATAAGTCTCGTCACCAGTGAATTCTTTAGGATCTCCAATGGTTAATTCAATGCCCAAATTATTTGCTTTTCCTACTACAACATCAATGGTTTGTGGATAGGCATATTCTGAGATGAAGAATTTATTTACGTTTCCTTTTACTTGATCTCTCGAACGCGAATTGAAGAACATGATCATTGCTTCAGCTGCTGCCGTGCCCTCATCTAATAGAGATGCATTTGCGAGTTCCATTCCCGTTAAATCCAAGACCATTGTCTGGAAATTCAATAAGGCCTCAAGTCTTCCTTGAGAGATTTCTGCTTGATAAGGCGTATATGCCGTGTACCAACCTGGATTTTCTAATACGTTTCTCAGGATCACAGATGGAACAATTGTTTCCGAATAACCCAATCCAATATAGGATTTGAAGAGCTTATTTTTATTTCCTAGTTCCGTGATGTGGTTCAAGTATTCCTGTTCAGTCATCCCCTTAGAGATGTTCAAATCACTGTCGAGGCGAATGTGAGCCGGGATTGTTTTATCCACGAGTTCATTTACTGATTGAATCCCAATTGTAGAAAGCATTTCCGTGCGTTCTGAAGCATCTGGTCCAATGTGTCTTCTAGAAAAATTGTTCATAGCGAAAAACGTAAAATTTGAGCAAACAAATATACGCTCTTATGTGATGGAAAGAAAGATTTATTTAGGAAGAATGTATGCAATTCGAGGAGGGCTATTTATACCATCTTCTTTGTTTGTGCCCTTTGTGAAAATCACGTTTATATCCTTGCTTTCGATTCAGGTACTTTCGTTGCCCAAATGCCTCACGTGAATTGTGATATGGTAAACCTATTCCCACGTACAATTCATTGGATGAGCCTTTGAATTTAGCGAGCTTTCCAACGTCGTAATTGAACGAATATCCAAAGCGATAACGTCCGGCAATGAGGAAATCAAAACCAGCTAGAATGGCACTCTCAGAACGGTAACCAACATTCAAGCTCCAGGTGTTGTTGAACGTATTTCGAAGAATGAGATCTGCTTGAATGGGAGTGTTTATCGCTGCTTTAATCTGAATGTGAGGATTGAGTGAATACTTTTCACTGGCATGAATATAAAATCCTGTGGAGAAGAAATAGTGCCAGTATTTTGCTCTCAACCCAGAAGCATTTGAACTTTCTACACTCTGAAAAAGTTGTGGAATACTTAATCCCATGTAGAATTTGCTGGCATGATAATACATTCCGAAGCCTGCATTAAAGTGTGTTCTGGAATAAAGCTCTTCAAATGCTGGATCATTTAACTCATTCAATCTGGCACTTGGTAAATCATGCACACGATGATCAAAACCCAAACTTGCTCCAAAGATCATTGCATTCCCATTGGCGAGATATGCCCGGTAAGCATATTGACCAGAAACTTGTGTTGCGTGATGAACACCAATTAAATCATACGAAACGTTTAACCCAACAGCCATGTCGTGATAAATTTCATATTGCCCATTGATAGTTCCGCTCGTTGGTGCTCCTTCAATCCCAAACCATTGATTTCGAAACATCAAATCGACCATTATCTTCGAATCAAGAGCAATTGCAGCAGGATTATTCACGCCCTGAGCAAAATTGAATTGACTGAATCGTGGCACATTCTGTCCAAAAGAAATGGAAGCGATAAATGTGCAGAAAATGAGTACGTGCGTTCGCATAATTATCGTTTTAGGGTTAAGTAGCCCTTGAAGGTCACACCGTGGACATCAATTCGATAGAAGTAAGTGCCCTCTGGTAAATTTCTTGTGCCCAAGCAAGATGAGGTTTCGCAGGTTCCACTCCAATTATTCTCATAATGATCAACGTCTAACACTTGATCACCCCATCGATTCCAAACTGAAACGGCACCATCCATATCAGCCAATTCGGGAATAAAAAATTCGTCGTTTATGTTGTCATCATTTGGCGAAAAACCACTGGGGATAGTCAGTTCAACTACAATTACTTGGAACGTGTCGATCAGAACACAACCTCCAGCATGAGTTGATTCGAGAAGAATATATTGTGATTCTGTTCCAGAGAATGTCACACCTTGTGTAGTTGTGTGATTAATTTGATTGTCTGGATACCAGAAATAGGATTCAAAATCATCTGGACCATTCAGGTAAAC
>JBLHON010000326.1:0-4257 GCA_047621865.1 Crocinitomicaceae bacterium
ATATTGCTCCAGACAAATTCGGAGTCGTTTCACAGGCATAGCCGGCCAAGGAAATAATAACGGCACTAATAAGAAAAGATGAAATTCGCACTGACAAAAAAATTGGTTCGCTCAAAGATACAATTCTACAGAAATTTGTACTTTGAGTTTAAATCTAACCACCATGAATCGAAAATCAATCAGTCGAATTGTTTCATTGTCTGCAATCTTGCTTTTTTTTGGAGCTTGCGCGGTACATCCAATCACTGAAGAAGAAGGAGCAGCCAGAGGATACAATTGGAAGAAGGTGAAAACGGTAAAACTTTAGCACATAAAAAAGCCCCTCATCCCATAAGGGAGAGGAGCTTTAGTTGAAATATATTAGAATTACTTCTTGATTTGAAGTTTTCGAACTGATTGTGTAACACCATTGTCTATTTTCACAATGTATTGCCCTGCTTGAAGATCTGTAAGCTCAACGTTGACAGTATTCTCTCCAACTGTTACATTATTTACTTCAGAATAAACAACCTGTCCAAGAACATTTGTTACTTGAATTATAACGTCATCTGCAGTTGCAGTATTGAAACGAACTGAAACAATACCAGTTGAAGGATTCGGGAAAACCGAAGCTTCAGCAATTGTCAATTCAGAGATATCAGCACTTGAAGCTAACCAGTAATCGTCGATAATATCAACCATTGCAGCAAGTCCTCCACCACTAGCCCATGGATCGTACAAATCAGCTTTGATTGTCTTGTCTCCAGGAGCGATAACATTAATTGTAGGGTATCCAAGTGGCCAGAAAACAGATCCATTAAGTGTAATAGGCGCTTCGTTAACTACTGGATATGTTACGCCAGTCAACCAATCCCCCTGAGTTCCACCAGTTGTTCCCTGAAGGTCAGCCATTGTTGTTGCAGCATCTGCTTCGTAAAATACAACACGTATTTGATCAGTTCCATTTGGGCCATAAGCAGCATCTAGATCGTGAAGGAAGCCACCTGTATGGAATCCCCAACAAGGAGCACACCATGTAGCTGAACAATCCAAGATAACAACTTTGCCATCATTGAGCATATCATAAAGGTTGATCACATTACCGTTAATATCAGTAACAGTGAAATCAGGAGCAACTGCTCCAATTTGTGCAGTTGAAATTTGCGCGAAAGCAAAAACACCGACAGCAAGCGTAAAGATTCTTTTCATAATATTGAGTTTTTATAGTTTGATAGAGCCAAAGTATGTATTTCTTCTTCATGGTAAAAACCTAGTCTTGCATCTTTGTTGGATTGCTAAATCGTTTAGTACCTACAATCTATAGGGTATTAATCATAGCAACTGTTGAACTTTCTGGCTCCCAACCAGGTAGAATTGAAACTAGTAAACAAAAAAAATGCCTCGAATAAATCGAGGCATTTTACAGTATAACGATGTTAATAATTTACTTCTTCACAGTGTCAACGACAGCTTTGAAAGCGTCTGGGTGATTCATTGCTAAATCTGCAAGAACTTTGCGATTTAACTCCATTTCACTCTTGTTAACAAGTCCCATGAATTGAGAGTAGCTCATTCCGTGCTGACGTGCACCAGCGTTAATACGCGTAATCCACAATGAACGGAAGTTTCTTTTCTTTTGTTTACGACCTGAATAAGCGTATTCCCACCCTTTTTCAACCGCATTTTTTGCTACTGTCCAAACGTTTTTTCTACGTCCGTAGTAACCTTTGGCGTGCTTCATTACGTTCTTACGACGCGCTTTTGAAGCTACATGATTTACTGATCTTGGCATAATAATTTGTTTTTAATAAAGAGTGCATCTCTATCGCAGATGGCTTAGCTACTCGTTATTTGGTTAACATTAAATAAACCTGAGTATGATTCCGAATTCCGATAGTTATCGGAACGGAATTATTTCATACACAACATTTGCTTGACATTTGGAGTATCACTTTTAGCGACTAATCCCGAGTGTGTCAAATTTCGTTTTTGCTTTTTAGTCTTCTTTGTTAAGATGTGACTTTTAAAAGCATGCTTTCTTTTAATTTTACCTGTTCCAGTGATTGTGAATCTCTTCTTAGCACTGGATTTGGTCTTCATTTTTGGCATCTCTCTTAGTTTTAAGTTACCGTTATACTGCTCTTTATACTGAATTTTGATAGTTGGTATTCATCGCTACCGCGATTCTATCAAAACTTCGTTTTTCTTATTTGTGCTTTTTGGAGTTGATCATGATCGTCATGCGTTTCCCCTCAAGCTTTGGCATTTGCTCTACCACTCCATAATCTTCTAACTCTTGTGCTAGACGAAGTAATAAAATTTCTCCACGGTCTTTAAATACAATTGTTCGACCTCTAAAGAATACATATGCCTTCAACTTACTTCCTTCTTCAAGAAATTTCTTAGCGTGAGCCAATTTAAAGTTGAAATCATGGTCATCAGTATTAGGTCCATAACGGATCTCTTTAATGACAACCTTACTCTGTTTTGCTTTTAATTCCTTTTGCTTCTTCTTCTGGTTGTACAAGAACTTTCGGTAATCCAAGAGTTTACAAACAGGAGGAGTTGCGTTTGGTGAAATTTCCACAAGATCCAAATCTTGCTCTTCAGCCATTTTCAAGGCATCTGAAACTGATATAAGCAATGGTTCTGCACCGTCGAGAACCAAGCGGATCTCTGGAGCAATAATCTTCTCGTTAATTCTATGCTTATCCGTTTCTTCTCGGCGAACAAATTTCTTTCTATGATGCGGTCTTCTCATTAATTTTTTTAAACATTAAAAGCTAATTCATCTTTGATCGTACTTCCTATAAGTTGGATAAAATCTTCCACTGTCATTGAACCTTTATCTTCCATTCCTCTCTGGCGAACAGAAACCGTATTATCTGCGGCCTCCTTTTCTCCAACAATGAGCATAAATGGAATCTTATTAAGCTCTGATTCGCGTATTTTCTTTCCTACCTTTTCGTTACGATCGTCAACGAATCCGCGAATATCGGAATTATTTAGAACTTGTAAAAGCTTTTCACTGTAATCGTTGTATTTTTCGCTAATTGGGAGGATAGCGATCTGATCTGTAGTCAACCACAAAGGGAAGTCACCCGCACAATGTTCGAGTAAAACTGCAACAAAACGTTCCATGGATCCAAATGGCGCACGATGAATCATTACTGGTCTATGTTTCTGATTATCAGAACCTGTATATTCCAATTCAAATCGCTCTGGTAAATTATAATCCACTTGAATGGTGCCTAATTGCCACTCACGACCAAGTGCATCTTCCACCATGAAATCTAGTTTCGGCCCGTAAAAAGCGGCTTCACCATATTCAATAAAAGTATCGAGTCCCTTCTCAGCTGTTGCTTCAATAATTGCATTCTCGGCCTTTTCCCAATTTTCATCGCTTCCAATGTACTTTTCTCGATCTTCTTTGTCTCGTAAAGAAATCTGAGCTCTGAAATTCTCAAATTTCAATGTTTTGAAAATGTAGAGGACGAGATCAATTACGCTCTGAAACTCACTTTTGACTTGATCTTGGGTACAGAAAATATGTGCATCATCTTGCGTAAATCCTCGGACACGTGTCAATCCATGCAATTCACCTGATTGCTCGTAACGATAAACTGTCCCGAATTCCGCGAATCGAATCGGCAAATCTTTATACGAACGTGGACGTGCATTGAAAATTTCGCAGTGATGTGGGCAATTCATTGGTTTTAGCAAAAATTCCTCTCCATCATCAGGGGTCATAATTGGTTGGAACGAATCTGCTCCATATTTCGCGTAATGTCCAGAGCAAACGTACAGCTCCTTGCTTCCAATATGAGGTGTGATTACTTGATCATATCCCGCTTCTTTCTGCGCCTTTTTTAGGAAATTTTCCAATCGCTCACGCAATGCAGCACCCTTAGGCATCCACAAAGGAAGACCTTGCCCTACACGTTGAGAAAATGTGAATAAATCCAACTCTCTCCCTAGTTTTCTGTGATCACGCGCCTTTGCCATTTCTACCTTTTCGAGGTAGTCAGTCAACTCAGCGTTTTTAGGAAAGGTAATCCCGTAAATTCGTGTGAGCTGTTTATTTTTTTCGTCACCGCGCCAATAAGCACCAGCGATTGCAGTTAATTTAATTGCTTTGATTGGTCCAGTATGTGGAATATGAGGTCCACGACACAAATCTGTGAACTCACCTTGCGTGTAGAATGTAATTGTTCCATCCTCAAGTTCGCTCAATAATTCAAGCTTGTAAGGATCTTCTCTCTTTTCGAAATAAGCAAT
>JBLHON010000327.1:0-4244 GCA_047621865.1 Crocinitomicaceae bacterium
GTCTGAACTGGAGCAGTGATATCTGCCCCAATTTTATTCCCAATAATAAACACTCTTTTTCGCTTTTGAGGCACGCCATAATCGGCAGCATTAAGCGTGTGAATATTGACTTGATATCCAATGCCTTCAAATGCTTGTCTCAGATTATCGAGCACTTTTGATCCATCAGCTGCTTTAGAGGATTTTATTCCAGTTACATTCTCAAAGAGGAAGATTTTAGGCTGGATTTTATCTACAACATTCAGGTAAGCATACACCAATGACGACCGATCATCATTTGGGTCTCGCTTTCCAATTCCAGAAAATCCTTGACAGGGTGGACCTCCAATAATTACATCTGCCTTTGGGATTGTTTCTAAGTCGATTTCAGTGAGATCTCCATGGACGATGTGATTGCCAATATTTCGTTTGTAAGTTGCACAGGCATCTCGCAAGATATCATTTGCCCAAACTAGATCATATCCCGCCTGTTTAAAGCCCAAATCCAAGCCACCACAACCAGAGAACAATCCAACGACCTTTATTCCATTTGTAGTCACTTTAAATATTCTTTGATTTCAGTTCTAACTGCCTCTAAGCTCATTGATGAATTAGTGTGGGCATTGTATTCAATTAATAGAATCGAATCTATCCGCTCAATTATTTTTTTCTGTTTATTGTTATACCTATTCGCAGCCATCAAGGATTTTCCTAATTTTTCCAGTTCATTACTAGAATGATTTGATAGCTTTTCAACATCAATGATTTTAACTTCTCTAAATTCATAGAGTTGAATTTTACGTAATCCATTCCCCTGATTACGCGAGTGATTTAAAACATTTAATCGTGTGAATGAAGAGTTCAAAATCGCTAGATGTACCAATTCTGAATGCTCGATATTTAGAGAATAAAAATTATCAGATGACAGGTGTTTATTGGGGTTGTACAGGAAATCAACATTGTTTCTCAGATAGTAATTGAAAATAAAATTACCACGGGATCTAGGTTTTATCTTGTACCATTCATCATTGATTTCTAATTCTCTTTTTAATGTCCTGTATTTGCTTGATGGAGTAGCCAGAATTTTGTTCTTTACAGCGTATAAATAGTCTCTGGTTGAATTAGAAATAGATCCATTTAATGCTAATATGAAATCGTTTTTTTTTGGAACAACGTAGGTTTTTATCTTGTGGACATCCTTGATGATGGGGCTTAACTCTGGATATGTTTTTTTAGAAAAGATAAAATGGTCGTTCACTATTGCTGGAGTTCCACGGCGAATAGGTTGAGAAACAGAAGCATTTAACGATTTAAATAAATCAGATTCAACTGTGAGGATACTGGCATTATTAAAGGAATGACCTACTAATTCAGTTCGGGTTAGAACCTGATGTTGATTAGTTAGATCATTGAACGTCTTTAAATCGTTCAAATCAACTAAGGGATAATAGGAGGTCGATTTTTTGCTACTTGTTTTTACAAACTTGATAACTGTTGCACCCACTTCGGCATTTTCAAAAGCACTTTTCTTGAAATGATAGACGCTTTCTAGATGTCCCAATTTGAGGAGTGATTCTTTCAAAAACGTTCCGAAACTACTGTAAAGCCAACTATCATAGATAACTGCCACCATCACGCCATTTTTCTTCAAGTGTAAAATGGATTTCAGTAAGAAATACGCATACAAGTTCGATAGAGAAGGGATCATTGGTACATCCTCGGAAAGTTCATTTTTGATATTCTCTCTAGAATTCACGCCACTGGCTAATAATTCTTGTCGAACATATGGAGGGTTTTGAATAATTAAATCAAATTTTTCAGAGAGTTCTAAATCAAAAAAACTGCCTAGGATTAACGACCTGTTTGAGTGGCTATAAAACTCCTTAGTTTCTGTGTTGATTAGACTTTTATCAATTTCAATTCCTTTCAAATGACACTTGGCGAGGTCTTTTGGTAAGGCTTTAAAAAATGTATTTGGACCTATGCAGGGATCTAGAATTGAGCTCGTAGAGTTCGCATGATCATTTAAGAGGCCAATCATAAAATTAGCGAGAATAGAGGAAGTAAAGACCTGTCCAAGATTTTCGTCTTGCCCTGGACTTTTGGTTGTTGATATAAATTCTTTGGAAAAGAATGATTCCAATTGCTCCTCGAATGATGATACAAGTTCATGAGTTTTAGCGGCTGACTCCATATTAATCTGGGTTCATCCTCACAGAGGCTCGATCAAGCAAGTTCATGTTTTTGTCAAGCTTGTGTCCTCTTGCATTCCCTCGGCGAAGACGATCATAAGGAATGTCATCTCCAGCTCTTCCATTTGGATCATCAGCAGGAGGAGCGACTCGAGCGACTTCTTCCCCAAGTGATCCACTTCCATGGATTCGTCCTTGACCTAAGTTGAATTCGGCAACTGCTCCAGCTTCTGTAGGCTCAGTTCCAAATGCATTTATACAATTCATTAGCAACGTGTCGCGCATATTCCACCAGCCAGCATTTACAGCAGCATTCACATCCCTGTTCTCACTCATCCAAACTCGACCAATGCTCACCTGAAAACGAGGATTAATAGCACCACCAGCTGCCCGAGTAAGTTCATTTTCTAGCAAAGTTCTAAATGCTTGAAAAGCTCCAAGATTATTAATAATAGTGCCAGTGTCTAGGTGTCCCATTACTGCTCTTCCAGTAGTTAGGTCTTGACACGCCACTGCAATGCAATTACCTAGACCAGCTGTAACCAAGCTATCTGCTACAGGATCTAAGGCTACTGATACACTGTTAAAGCCTACTGGAATTCTAGCCAATTGTATAGGCGCAGAATTTGTTTGAGCCATTGATTGTACGGAACTTAGACTATCAATTGAGCCTGCTTTGATTTCTTTTTTCTGAATGGGCTTACCTCGTTGAGAATCCTGAATATTGGCCATTTTCTGAAGAGTACTTAAACGACTTATCTTAGCACTCGTATTCGCCTTCTCTTGCAGTTTCAACTGGGCAGCACTCTCTGTTCGATTGTCCACAAATTGAAGAGAAGACCCATTGGTGTTCTTTGTCACAGAGTCATCAGTCAAGATCGATTGACTATCCTGCTTTTCGTCAGAGACAGTGTTTTTATGTGTTTTTTCAGCCCGAGCAGTCATAATTTTCCTTATCAATCTTTTGATTATTGCCGATTACGTTTGTTAGCCACGCTTCGTGCAAAAAAAACAAAGGTTATGAATCTGAAACCAACGATCAACAGAAAGTTGAGTTAGACTTTACCAAGGTTTAATTCTAAAGATAAAAAAAAGCAGTTAAGCTCAGCACATAGTTTTCCGAAAAAATGATCGTTCCATGGTGAGTAAGTTGATTAACTATTTTTAGTTTATACTCCTCTTCACGATCCAGATTATTGAAATTTGTATGGGAAGTTGAAGGTAAGCGTGTCCTCAGATTTAAAACGTCTTCCTCTGCTCAAAGCAGGATTCCATTTAGGCATTCTTTTCGTGAGTCGAATAGCTTCACGATCAGTAGCATTATCCAAGCTCTTAATGACTTTAACCATGGAAATGCCTCCATCCAGCTCAATACGAAAAGTGACAATTACACTACCCGTGATATCCATTTCCCTTGATATAGCAGGATATTCTTGATAGTTACGAATGTACTCATCTAAGGCTTCAGAGCCACCTGGAAATTCTGCTCTCGTGTCTTCTGGCCATTCGATTATCTCTTCCTTAATCACTTCAGGTTCTTCAACTTCTGGGGGAGGCATATAATCTATTGGAGGTGGAGGAGGAAGTACTTCTACTGGCAGTGGCTCAAGGTCTTCTTTAGGAATTACAGGATTTACAACTGAATCCTCCTCAATGGGCACTGAAGATGGAACCTGAGCTTGCTCTTTGGGTGAAGAATCGTCATTGCAAGCAACAAGTAACGTGATAATTATAATGGATACTATGGTGATTTTCATACTACTCTGTTTATACTAGAATGATGCTGAACTGAGTGAATATCCACAAAAAAATAATTGATAAAGGGATAGAGATTATATCGAAAGTTGCTATCTCTATCTTGAAGACATGTTAACTACCTGATAGTCTATATCATAGCTAATCTGAATAAAACCATCATGAACCAGTCCATTGGGCTTCTCAGAATGGTAAAGAACGGATTGTCGATTAGAATGAGCTTGCACAGACCCTTGTAAATTTACCTCCTACTTTTTTCTACACGCGCATTCTTTGTGCTCGTTGAGATACTTAATTGTTTCCAGGGAGAGCTTTTCT
>JBLHON010000328.1:0-4182 GCA_047621865.1 Crocinitomicaceae bacterium
GATTGGGAATGACACAAGAATGAACCCAAACACATTAAGGAGAGTGTGATTTTGGTTCGCATGGTAATCTAGTTTTAGCACTTCCAATGAACGAACAATATGTGGCTATTGCAAATTAACTTATGGACAACATAACTGTTCAAAACAGTAGTTCTCTTATTTTAGCAGTCTCTATTTACTTGTATTTCAGTTGTTCGTGGTTCGGGGGGCGTGTGACCTCCAAGCATGCTAACCTTTCATAAAGAGTCTTTATTTAATAAAAGATTCCTTCAGGAATCCCTTCATCTTTATTGTTGCTACAAATAATCTAGTTAAATTGCGTTGAAACAGAAATAACATATAAGATGATCAGAACGCTAATTATTGGAGCGATTATTGGGGTAGCAGCAGTACTTATCCTGCAATACAGAAACAGAAAAAAATAGTCTCACTAAGAACTAATCTATGAAACTAAACGTCAAAACACTTTGCTCACTAGCAGTTATGTCGCTCTTTTGTGGTCATGCAAATCTCTATGCTCAAGGACAAAAGAGCGACTTTATTGAAGCTGTCATTAAGGAAATCAATTAAAAGCCTGGGTCATTAAGGCTTGCTCCAACAAAAGTGTAGCACATCTATTCTATCACGATTCCAGAGAATGCTGAAATAACAGAAAATGACGCAATGTTCATTATAAAGCCCATTGAGATTACCCTCGCCGTTAGTAATGGCTCATACAACATAACAAAAGAGAAAATCAATTACAAAGGATCTGTTTTCAAGGAGTACAAGGGATCACACGTGATGCTCTCAAAAACACCTGCAGATGTTGAAACTATTTGGTCTAACACTTTTAGCACGAAGGAATTCATGCATGAATTAAAGGCACTCGGCAACCTTTGTACTTTAGGGTTCGATGCGATTTACAGCCCTGAAGATGAATTTCCAGAGGAATGGAAGATTGTGGAATAATTTCATTGCCCTGATCTTTATTAAAACAAAAGTGCCATTCAAGAAAGATCTTGAATGGCACTAATGCTTGGTTTAGGTTGTATAAAAGGTAATGAGCTTTGAAATGTTATTTGTAGTTTAAGAAGCAGTAGTGCTTGTCCCTTAAATTGCCAAATGAACGGGTCAAATTTAACTCAGGAAAATCTCTATTCGCTCATATCCTTTAACCTTTGTGA
Organism: Crocinitomicaceae bacterium; assembly: GCA_047621865.1. Taxonomy (GTDB): domain Bacteria; phylum Bacteroidota; class Bacteroidia; order Flavobacteriales_D; family Crocinitomicaceae; genus UBA4466. Next base: position 1,167 of record JBLHON010000328.1, read on the forward strand.
CGAAAGTGCCTTAAATAGTGACGAACGAATTAAATCAAAATGAAATTTTTGAAAGAACCTCTAGGTAGGTCTTCCCGATTTTTATTTCGTACCCATTAATGAAGATTGAGTTTGCTCCCTTTTTATCGATTTTATCAATTCGGACGATATAGGAACGTTGAACTTGCATGTATTCAATTGAATCAGGAACCAACTCGAGGAATTTGGAAATTCGTTCTCGAATAACAACCTTTTCATCAGTGGTATAAATTTCCAAATAATTCCCAAGGGATTTTACATACAGAACATCAGCCGAGCTAATTCTTACTTCATTACCATTCTCTCGAACGATAAAATAGTCCGTTTTTCTTTTCATTCGTTTTAACAAATGTCTCAGCAATTCTCTTGTCAGATCCCTATTGTAAACGAGCACTCTTAGTTTAAAGAACAAATAAACAAGCGCCCCAATAGCTCCTACGATCAATAGCCTAAACCATGTCGTCATATAGAATGCTGGCGAAATCTCGAATGGTACTTTTAACGTTTTGGAGCTCCATTGACTGTTCATACCAACTTGTAATATGAATGTGTAGGAGCCAGGGTTAAGTGCTTCATAGACCACACTTCGACTTGAGGTATAATTCCAATGCTCATCGAGTCCAATCATCTTATAACGGTAGCGCAACTTATCTTTTCCCTTAAAAGAAATCCCTTGGAAATTAAACTCCACTTTATTTTGCCAATACGGCAAATCCTCAATGTTGTCCTTTCGATAGCCATTTACCTTTGGTTTTAAAAGTCGTAGAAAATAAGATGTTCCTTCAATTTCATTTTTCAACAGACTGATTGGAAAAGAGCTCACGCCAGAGCGCGTAGATACCCACACTGTATTCCCAACAATCTCAATGTCAGTGACAGCATTGTCCATCAAACCATCAAACCTGGTAAACGCGGTAATTTCGTAATTTCGATTGCCTTTGAACTGAATTCTATTTAACCCACTATTCGTGCATGCCCAGATGATAGAATCATTTTGAACGTATACCTCATGGACAATATCGCTCGTTAATCCATCATCTTGTGTAATTGACCAGATTTCGTCTTTTTCTACAATCACAACACCATTCCCGTATGTTGCTCCAATGAAGCAGTTAGACTTCCAATTATCTATATCTGATATTCTGTATTGGAGGTGTTTATTTTCAAATTTCCCAAATGTGCCCATTTTAAAATCATACCTAGCTAAGCCTGAGTTCATTGCCAGATAAATTCCCTTCTCTGTTCTGCAGGCGTCTTGAAGATTCTGTGGCGAAATGTGCTCTTGAAAAATTCCTTCGTCCATAATATAAAAAGCCCGCCGCCCGATGACGATTGGTTGCATATCCAATTCATCTGACAGTTTTCGAATTCCAGAGGTGCAGCGTCCTTGGACTTTTCGATTATTAAGCATTTGGTCATCACCAAAAAGTGATAACTCCCCATCGATAGAACTATAATATTGGAGAAAACTTGGGGTTTTCTTGTTAGACGTTTGAAAGAGATTAAATGCTCCATTCTCTAACCGAAACATTGACCCATCATAGATCCCAGCCAGCAATTGTCCTTGCCGGTTTCTGGAAAGATTGTAAACATAAGGTGTTGAACCAAATCTATATTGCCTAACAGATAGACTTGAAGTATAATAGACACCTGAAGTAAGTGTTGAAATCCACACTCCGCCTTCATGATCAATCAAGAAGCACCCTACTGATTCGTCTTCTAAAAATGAATTCGTTTTATTCCCTTGTAAGTCAAAAAGTGTCAACCCTCCATATTGACAACCAATCCAGAATTGATTCTTCCCAGAAAAACCTAGCCCAATTATTTGATGATCGAATGGAATCACTTTAACCAACTTCCCTGAATTAAATAGGTAAAGATTCGTAGCGTCTGAAAGCAAGTGAACCTTCCCTTGAGCGGCCGCCTTATGATAGTGTTGCTCATTCAAAGGAATGGTTATTATAGAATTATTGTCGCCCTTCAGATAGTCAGCTGTCCCCTTATATGTTATGTATCCTAGCTGTTCATTGTTTGGCAAGACCTCCGAAACAACAGAGACGCTTTGCGCCTCATTGTACATCTCAAAATCATTAATCCGTTGTCCTTTTGAGTTGATGCTAATAATTCCGAATTTATCGATGAAACCAACATGTAGGGTTCCATCCTCTTCAATTAAGAGGTCATCATTAATTGCATTGGCGGCAATCTTCGAGAGTTGATCATTGAATTCATAGCTCTTAAAGTCGTAGTCCTTAGGGTCGAAATAGAAAAATTCATTGTTGACAGTTGAACACCAGACCTCTCCATTCTTCTGAGGATAAAATCGAAAAACAGTATTGCTCGTTAACCCATCCTTTAATCCAAAAGTTTCAAATGAATATCCATCGAAACGACTAATACAATGATCAGTTGCAAACCATATATAGCCGTTCACATCTTGATACATGTGATACACCTCGTTACTGGGTAAGCCGTTTTTGGTGCTAAAGTTTTCGAAATGCACAGATTGACATTGACCATCCCAGGAGAACAACAACGTGCATAGTATGATTGCTAATGCTCTCGTCTTATTATGAATTTTTCGTCTATTCAATTCCTGATTATCTAAAATAGCGGAGTACTAAATTAAGCTTTTTTTTACCTGAAAGACGAAGCTTAATTCCGTCTTTTAATGAAATTGGACAGTATTATTGTGATCCCATATTCATTTGTCGCTAGGGGACTCGAGCAAGCAACTATTCTGTCTTGGCAACTGATGAAGTAGTTCCCGTGTTAACTGTTTCATTACCAGATTTATGCCTCATTTAACCGAGTTATATACAATCTCAAGTTGGCTCGATTCGAATAAATCACTTGGAGCAACCATAGGTTCATCGTAAGGAATATTGGATCCATAACGCTGGTCCATTGTATGCTTAACAATGGGATCTGTCAAATTATAGTCTTTCAATGGTCTGGTTGGGCATACTTCAATTCCTACTGCCTCGTAGGCTTTCCA
>JBLHON010000329.1:0-4175 GCA_047621865.1 Crocinitomicaceae bacterium
GTGATTCTTCCTAGAAATGAATATCAAATTGTAGACGATACATCAACCCATTGTTATCACTTCCCTCTGTAGTCAAATAACTAACGTCCGTTTGCACTTTAAGCTTGTGACCAACGACATATTTGGACACTCCAAAAGTATATTGAGTTACTGCACTTTTTCCAGTCACAGTTTCAGGATTAATTCCTGTATATCTAGCCGCTACTTCCCAATTGTTATTGAAAACATATCCAAGTTGCACATTGAGTCCTTCACCAACGAATACTGTTTTTGTCGTAGTAGATAAATCATCATTCACGATTGTTTGCTGTATATCTTCTTCCAACGCATTTCTTTTCGCATATTCTCCCATTACCGAAAAGCCTTTGTACTTGAACATTAAATCGACAAATATGGTACTGATATTCGAATGGAAATAACCATCAATGTCGCCATCAAGATTTGTATCATAGCTCATGTAGCTTCCTTGGTTACTCTTATCCTTCACAGCTCGATCATTCCAATCATAAGAAGCACCAATTGCCAATTTCGGTTTTTGCTCTCGTTTTGTGTCTGCTCCTACATAATCCCCCTTACTTGCAAATTCTCCAAATGGAAGGAGTTCAATTCGTCCAGTATATTGGTAACCTCCAAGGTTGTCTTGAACCAAATTTCTTCCTTCACCTTGTGCAACAGAAACGATTTCCTTTATGATGAAATTTTCACCCAATTTGATTTTATGTCGCAGTTGCATACCTATGTCACGGTCAATATTGAAGTTGCTATTAAGTTGAGAACGATCAACAAATTGTAAGTTTGCTGAAGACACAACACGCTCTCTGTTTCCAGGCAGTTTTGTTTGACCAGCCCATAATTCGAAGTTTTGATAGAAATTCCACTTCAAGACAGCATCTAAGATCATTCGTGGTGCATAATTCGTACGGGAATCCGCCTTTCCTAGATCCTTATTAGACAATCCAAGTTCAAGTTTATATTTCAACCGTGGGTGTCCCGCAAAACCGTCAAATTTTAATCTTGCTCTACGAATAAGGAATTCTGAAGTTCCAACTCCAAACCCTGTAGAATCATTCACATTCCACTCGCCAACGAATAGCGTTTGAAAACGCATTCCGAATTTCATACTCCATGAGCTATCTGCAGCAATCACATTGTACAAGCCCTTTCCGAACTTAGAATCAATTTTTCGTTGAGAAAAAGAAAACCCTGTTAAGAGAACTAATAAGGAAGTAACAACTATTTTATTCATCATTTCTTGTTTCAATTATGCGACAAAGATGGGGTGATTTAACCTCAACTTAACATCATTAATTCATCCTTAACACAAACTTAAACTTGAAGTGATTTGATAACATTTCCTTAATGTTGGAAATCATTTTTATTGGATTTGATGAGATACCTTCGCACTCAATTCATATTAAAACTATGTCAAGAATGTTGAAGAAATTTAATTTGGTGGTCCTAGCTTTAATTGCTTTTGGATTCGTGGGCTTCAGTCAAGGTCAGGATGATCCCACAAACATCCATGCGATAACTACCAATGACCTGGATGATTCTTTTTCGAATCTAAGTGCAGACTTATTCAAGAATGATAAGGCTAAGGATGACAAAACGGAAAATCTTAAAGTAGGTTCTGTAACCTTCCATTGGGAAAGTAGTGCAAAGAATAAAGATCTCAAAGTACGCTACCGATTAGAAGGTGAGACAAAATGGAAAAATTCTAAAGCATTTTCTTCAGACTCGACAAATTATGTTCTCAAAAAATTAGATGAAAACAAATTCTATGAGTGGTCTATTGGCTATGATGGGAATTGGACAACACCTGTAGAGTTCCATACGCTTGGGATGCATTTATTTGAGAATGTTGTAGCCAAAGGTGAGGCAGAAGGACTGAAGCTTACTTGGAGTATCGATTACGACGTTGCGACAAAATTAAAAGATCGAAATATCAAGGCAATTATTTCTTACCAAAATGACATTGCAAAACGACGTGCAAAGAAAGGTTTATCGGGTGGAGAAATGTCTTATACAAAGTCATTCTCGATTCTAGATAAGAAAATCGAAATCGAAAATTTAAACGGGCACGATAAATATGAGCTAAAAATTGGATTTGCTCCCAATGGAGATACTGACCAAGTAAAAGGCGAAAAAGATCAAATGGTTTGGTCTGATAAGGTGAAGGGTAAGACAGAACGTGGCTGGGGTATTGCAAAGTTATTGATACTTATTGGCGCACTTGCATTCTTCATTTTCGGCATGAAATTGATGAGTGAGGGGCTTCAGCAAGCAGCTGGAGGTAGACTACGAGCGATGCTTGGGTCAATGACATCAAATAGAGTCAAAGGAGTACTAACTGGATTTGGAATTACTTCAATTGTTCAATCGTCATCAGTGACAACTGTAATGACTGTTAGTTTTGTAAATGCAGGATTAATGTCGCTTCGTCAGTCTGCTGGGGTGATGATGGGAGCAAATATTGGAACAACAATTACGGCATGGATCATTGTATTACTTGGATTTAAATTGAGCATTGGAGATTATGCTTATATGATGATTGCTTTAGCGGCTCCCCTTCTATTCATATCAAAAGGAAAAGCAAAAGCATGGGTAACGGCAATCTTTGGGTTCTGTATTCTGTTTTTAGGATTAGGAGTGCTGAAAGATGCTGTTCCTTCTCTAGATGCAGATTCGCCAATCGTACAGTTCTTTGTTGATTTTAAAAATGCATGGTATGGCCCTGTAATGTTCGTTCTATTGGGAGCGCTGGTTACTATTGTGATCCAATCATCATCAGCAGCAATGGCATTAACATTGGCGATGGTTGCATCTGGATCTCTTCCTTTTGATGTGGCCTGTGCAATGGTTCTAGGTGAAAACATAGGTACTACAATTACAGCAGAGCTCGCATCTTTGATAGCAAATGTTCATGCAAAACGATCGGCAAGGATTCACTCCATGTTTAACATTGTGGGGGTGTGTTGGATGCTACTCATCTTTCACTTGTTCCTTGCTGGACTAGCGGCAGTTGTTACAGGAGATCCATACACAGATGTAGCTGTAGCTGCAACGGCAATCGCACTGTTCCATACTGCCTTTAATTTAATTAACGTTCTGCTTCTTATCTGGTTTGTACCACAATTGGTGAAACTTGCTGAGCGCACGGTAAAATCTAAAGGGGAATCTGATGAAGAATTTCACCTCGATTACATCAGTGGGCCACTTGGTTCTACTTCTGAGTTGTGCATTCTTGAAGCGCAGAAAGAAGTCGCGAAATTTGGAAGTATCACGAGTAAAATGAATGGTTTTGTTGAGACCTATGTGAACTCTACAGATCGAAAAGAAAAGAACAAAATGCTTCGTAAACTGGAGAAATACGAGGAAATAACAGATCGTGTTGAAATCGAAATTGCCGATTATTTAGGACAAACAGCTCGACTTGAGATGAGTAGTGAGGCTTCTTCTACGATGCGAGGAATATTGAATATCACAACAGATTTGGAACGAATTGGTGATATTTTCTTCCAAATGAGTAAGACACTTGAGAAAAAAGATGGTGATAAAATCTATTTAACTCCAGAGCAACGAAATGGATTGAATAGTATGCTTGAGGCTGTAGAAAAGGCGTTTGATGTAATGAATCAAAACCTAAATGCAGAATACGGAACGATTTCATTGGATTCAGCTCTTTCAAGAGAACGCGAAATCAATCAATTGCGTGATCAATTGAGAGAAGAGCATCTCGTAGCAATCAGCACAGGGGAAAATATGAGTAACTCACTTATTTATAGCAACCTGTTCTCATCATTAGAGAAAGTAGGTGATCACATCATCAACGTCTCGGAACAAGTAGCTTTCCAAAATGTTAACTAGAAAATAGATGACCAAAAAAAGGAGCCTCGGCTCCTTTTTTTTGGTCAAACAATTAAGCAAATGTCTCAAAGAGGTAAACTTCGTGAAGTAGCTGGCGTATTTTTTAAGATGGGAGCGATCGCATTTGGTGGTCCAGCTGCACATATTGCAATGATGGAAGATGAGATTGTCTCGAAACGTAAGTGGATAGATCGTCAACATTTTCTGGATTTAATGGGAGCTACTAATCTTATCCCAGGTCCAAATTCAACTGAAATGACCATGCATTGTGGTCATGAACGCGCAGGAATTCTAGGATTATTTGTTGC
>JBLHON010000330.1:0-4141 GCA_047621865.1 Crocinitomicaceae bacterium
AAACAAACGCTGAAGCAGACGCCAAAGCTGCTTGCATTGGTTTCGCTTTACTGATATCATTAATTCCTAATTCATCTCGAACATGGGCTCCTAGAGCATCGTGTTCCGTTAATTCTTTCGCAACCGCCATAGCAGTAGCTTTTTTGAGTCCCCTGCTTTCATAAATTTCTGCAAGACATTGCAATTCAAGCTCAGGCATTTCAATCAATTCCCGCCTTTCACGTTCAATGTCAGCTTTTTCAACATCTGTCTGAGAACTCACAGAAACGTATTCTCCGGCCGCCATAGATAAAGTTCCAGCAACTAACCCAGCCAAGGTTGCCAATATAACTGGACCTCTACCATCACTTGCTGCCGCAACACCTATCGCCAGACTTGCTGTCGATAAGATGCCATCATTGGCACCAAGAACTGCTGCTCGCAACCAATTACTTCTGTGTATGTAATGATTGTCTAAATAATTATCTGCGCTCTTTGTCATCTGTTTAGATTGAATCGAATTTCGTAGAACGTGCGATTAAACTGTACATCAATGCAGTTTAGGTGCGCGCGTAATTTCATTCTTTATTAAAACCATAATTCTTCAAACTCTCGCTACTATTTTATAAGCACTAGTTGACTATCCTGGACTCCTTCCACCCAGTGTTTTACCATTGGTTCTATGTTTACATAGTCACCTGATAGAAGTGATTCTTTTAGACCTTTTTCGTTTTCGAAAATCGCTTCGCCTTCAATGCAAATCAAAAGCGCAGGGGATTTGGTAATGTGTTCTTTTAATGTTTCGCCTTTCAAAACTTGAATGGCGGTTGCATTTCCCTGTTCGCTTTTAAAAAGAGAACTTGCTGAAACTGCTTTATTCGAGGTGTGTAGTTCTTTAATGTTCATTTGACTAATTTTTGGTTGTAATATTACTCGTAAGGGTAACGGCAGACTTGATCGAGTTCGTGATTAAACAAGCAGCTTCCGCTTTTTGTAAAATGCGTTCGGCTCGATCTTTTTTCTCACTATTTGGTAGTCGCAATTGAGCCGAGAGATTAATCACCGTCATTAAATATTTGCCGTCAATTTGCTCCAAAACGCCTATAGCACTGCAATCAAAACTATCGTGTTCCAGCTTAGAATAGTCTGCAATAGCTAAAAAAGTTGTCATATAGCAACTCAATACTGAAGCCGTAAACAGAGGTTCAGGTGACCAAATCCCTGCAACACCTTTATCAAATTGCGGAGGCGTGGCGACCTCTATTTCCGTATTTAATTCGGGTGATGTAATCTCACCTTTTCGCCCTTCCTTCCAAACAAGGGATACATTGTATTCGTGCTTATTCATGCTAGTTAATTTAAATTTTATTAATTATTTTTTACCAGTGTTAAAAGCGACTGTATCATAGCGTCTCCTTTTAGTTTGATATCAAATTGAAAGTTTGCAGCTCTCCATTTTGAACATTTGTAATCGAAAAGCTCCTATAGTGATATGTAAAATTTCATCAGAGGTAATTACATTAGTAAAAACATTCTTTCGTTGTGCTTCAAGTATTATTGACTGGATGTGTTTCTTGTTGACGTCCATTACCTTCAAGATTGTTTCGTTGATCCGTTTACTTTTTTCAAGAAGTCCATCAGAAAAAACAGCAACCACATAATGTGGATTCTTCTCAAAGAATGAAAATTGATTTTGAAATAAAGGCGTGAATTTATCTTCAGGTTTTTGATCAATCAAAATTGCATTAGAGATTCTTTCATCCATACTCTGAATAAGATATTCAAGCAGGGCAATAATTATCTCTTCTTTGCTCGTAAAGTGTCTATAAATGGCACTTTCAGAAAACTTCATTTCCGATGCAAGGTTTTTTATTGTCAAACCACTTACACCTGAAGCTGTTAATATCCTGCCCGCTGCATCAATGATTTCAAGTTGTCGTTGAGAGAACTCCATTGTGATGTTGTGTTTATCGAACTGTCTGTTAGTGAATGTTCACTCTACAAATATGGGGTAGATATCTTCATTAATTTGTGACCTATGTTACCGAGCGATATGATAAGTGTCAACTCTGACTTTCTTGAGGTTGAGAATCACGACGTACTTGGCTTTCTACTTGAGCTAACTAATAATGTCAAGGCAGATGTTTGTAATGTCGGAGGTCGTTTTTGGTCAATGAATCCCTATCTGTATCAAATGTCACAGATTGGACGAATTCATATCGTGAACTTTGTCTCAACTAATTTATGACGCATATGACAATGAACGATTCAATAAAGCTAATAGCGGGAAGCTTCGTATTACTTTCTATTACACTCGGATACTTTGTAAATGCATACTTTTTTTTATTTGCGGCATTTGTTGCCCTCAATTTAATACAGTCAAGTTTTACCAAGTGGTGCTTAATGGATAAAATTTTGAAAAAGGTAGGTGTAAAAGAAGGGGGCGATAGTTGTTCAATTTAACTTGTTTTACTAGGTATGTGAACACCTTGACAAGACTGTCTAGGACAATCGAAAGACGTTAACAGGTTGCCCTTATCTGAATAACTCAGTGCTGGAAGATGCCTCACTAATCCAAATGAACTCAGGAGTTCTTCAACACGTCTTCTTTCCAATTAGTGGGATTCTGGGAGTTTTAAAATCATTCCTTTCCCTAAAGTAAAACCGTCAACATGACCAGCAATTTTACTGTCATCCGTTTTTACATGGATATGCATATTGGTCGTATGATGTGTGAATATCGTATGATGTGAGTTCGAATAAAACCCTAACATTTGAACCTTTCTATTGATTATTGTCCCGGAAAGCCCAGAACTTATGTGTTTTTCATGGGTATGTTCTGTGTCTCCATCTTTCCAATTAATGACATGCCAATCAAATGATTCAGGTGTACCTTCCAGCAGAAACGGAAATGGTTTTTCACTATTAACATGATTTTCTTTAGCTGATTTTTCAATGTATAATTCCAGCTGTTCATAGCTTTTGATACTGTCGGGAATCGCAATCGATTTCCATTTGTCTACTGAAGCATATACGATGAGCGAAGCCTTTTTATTAAATGAATAATCAAAATCGAGCAGGCTATCTGTGACATGTGTGTTGAATGGTTTGCCATCGAATATTTGAATTTCTCCTTTTAGGTTCTCAATTGCACCTAGTGCGTATAAATGATCTATATTCTTTAAGTCAGACAAATCGGCCTTTGCTGATAGATCTCCTTTATGCATCATGTTTTTTAAGGCTCCTTCGTATTTAACGATGAAACTTGGTTCTTCAGAAGGGGTAGATTCTGTAGAACAGGAAACACTTGTTCCAATGACGATTAGTAAGATTATTGATTTCATAATTTGATTGTTAACGGATGTATATCACGTGAAATAATGAGAGAACTAAAGCATTAATCTTGAAACTGAATTTTCCAAGCTCCTCTGAAATCTCCAAGCTGATAGTTCTTGGCAAGGTCCTTTGGGTAATGTTTTTGAAGCGCAATTAATGTTTCTTCACCAATATCAGATTGGGGGCTCCCGTGACATTTCAGGCAGGTAGGCATTCCTAGTGTAATTCCCTTGTAATAAGTTGCCTGTCCTTCCATTGATACAACTGTATCATTTATGCTGGAAGATTCTAAGGATTTAAGTAATCCAAGTTCAAAACTAGTGGCCTTATTTGAAGCGTTTCGAGGCATGGAAGTAATGCGAGATATCGTGACGTCGTATTTCTTCGACAATGAATCCATCAAACTCGATACCTTGAGATTACAGAAATCAATTGCATGAACTGGTCCACCAGATTTTAGTTCTCTTGAAACGTTCATTAGTAAGGTCTGCTGTGAAATTCCGCTGAGAGAATCTCCAATAGCCTGGTAGTTTTTTGTCAGACTAGGTTCGTCTGCTACATCGTTTTCATTCGTATCACAGGAAGTAATAAAAAGGACAACAAGCAAAGGCAGAAGGATTGATTTCAATCTAAAAAATGGATTTATCATAATATTCAAATTTAATGAATCATTTCTCTAGTTTGAGAAAGAACCCGTAATTACCGTGTGACATTTGTTACATAAGCCGAGTGCCTCTGCTGGAGCCTTGCTTCGCTGAAGCTACGCGAAGGCACAGCTAGGGCAAAAGCATATGCGAGAGCATCAAGACATTAAAGTGGATTTAGA
>JBLHON010000331.1:0-4139 GCA_047621865.1 Crocinitomicaceae bacterium
ACATCACCTAATTTAAACGTACGTGGGGGAAATATGAGCAGATCCTTTTCTTGTGCAATTCGTGGATCAACAACGATTTCTTTTTGTGTAAATGAAATCTTAATAAGTTCTCTCGCGTGGTGACCAACTTCTTCTGTTTCGGCCAATACTAACGCAATTGGCTGACCTTGAAAATGGACTTCTGATTTCGCAAATAAGGGTTCATCTGGAAAAATTCCACCAATTTGATTTTCCCCGGGGATATCTTTGTAGGTAAGAATTTGCTTAACACCTGGATACTTTAGTGCTTCACTGTAATCAACTGAATCTATGGTGCCATGAGCACAACTGGAATAAAATACAACTCCATGAAGCGTTCCTTGAATTACAGGAATATCGTCCAAATAAATTGAATTTCCTGTAACGTGACCTTTTGAATCTATGTTTTTCATACGAGATCCTTTAAGGTGATTTTTGATGGGAAGAGCTTAACGAAATGTGCATAAAACAGCTGTCGTAAAAGAAGCCGCTTGTATTCTTGCGTGCCGCGAACATCACTGATTGGACTTACTTCACCTTGCATAACTTCATTGGCAGACTTTATCGTTTCTGAAGAAATTTCTTTTCCTAAGAGGAATGCACGCGTTTTTTCAAGGTAAATCGGGATTGGACCAACTCCTCCTGCTGAGACATGAATTTCTGAGATTTTGTCTTCGGCGACCGAGATTAATACTGCTGTATTAACTGTTGCTATATCCAAATGGATTCGTTTACTCACCTTTTCTAGATTGAATTGGCTCGTTGGTGCAGGTGCTTCAAATGATATACTTGAAATGAGTTCACCTTCCTGAAGGTCCAAATATTTGTAACCCTTGTAGAACGATTTGAGCTTAATTATTCGCTCGTTTGTATCCTTCTTAAGTGTGATTGAAGCATCTAATGCAATAAAGAATGCGGTAAAATCCCCGATGGGAGACGCGTTTACGAAATTACCTGCAAATGTTGAAATATTTCGAATAGGAGAGGATGATACAAGCTTTACGTGTGCCCATAAATTCGGAAATAATCCTTGAATTTCAGTTGATTCCAAAAATTCAGTCACAGTTGTTGCTCCTCCAATATGAATGGTATTCTTGTCAGATCGAATAAATTTTAAATGCGCTAAATTGGAAATATGAACGGCATTGTGATCGACAAGTGCAAGGTGTTGCTGAACATATAGATCTGTTCCTCCTCCAATATATCTTCCAGTTTCTTCTGTTTTTGAGGCACCAATATCATTCAAACGTTTTGGTATAGAACTGAAATAATTTGGAATGAATTTGTTCTCAATTAACCAGTTGAGAGGATCTGATAATGATTTTTGCGCAAGATCTTTAGTAAGGTTCAATGCTGCTCGTTCAATTGACTTATATCCAGTACATCGACAGATATTTCCATCAATTGCTGCAATTGCTTCTTGGTAAGTAGCCGCTTTATTGGCCATGCAAAAGCCCGAAAGAGAAACAACGAAACCAACTGTACAGAATCCACATTGCGTTCCCGATTCATTAATCATATGCTGTTGAACTGGACTCAATTCATCCATATTCAACCCTTCAATAGTTACCGCATGTTTTCCATGAACATTCCCTAGAGGAGTTAAGCAGGAAGTTACCTGTAAGTAATCAATTCCTGAGTCATTTGGAGTTCCAATAAGCATGGTGCAGGCACCACAATCTCCTTCGCGACAGCCAATCTTTGTTCCAGTAAGAGCCTTTCGATAACGCACAAAATCGAGAAGGAGGGATCCTGAAGGAAGGTCCGTCTTAATAAGTTCGTTATTCAAAATGAATCGAATCATTAGTACTCAGTTTTTATCGTGCTCTTACTCCATTTATGAAAAACTTCAATTGCTTCATCTCGCAAAAGTTGTTCTGTTGGCATTGATCGTTCATGATTAGGAACTTCTATTTCTCGATAGATAAAATCATCATCAAAATTGATGTCGGCCGCGTCTTTCTTAGTGTTTGCGTAGAATATTTTTGCAGGTCGCGCCCAATAAATAGCTCCCAGACACATTGGGCATGGTTCACAACTGCAATAAATGATACAATCATCCAATTGGAAGGTACCCAAAATCTGACATGCTTTTCTAATTGCGACAACTTCTGCGTGCGCTGTAGGGTCATTGCTGCTTGTGACTTCGTTTCCTCCACTTGCAATGATTTTACCATCCTTGACAATAACAGCTCCAAATGGACCACCTTTCCCTGATTCGACATTCTCGCTTGAGATTCGAATCGCCTCTCTCATAAATTTTTCCTGCTCTTCCATAGTAATAATTAGTCCTTAATATCGGCTGATATGGCTCTGTTTAAAGGTAAAATTAGTAAAATGATCGACCCCCTTTCGCTATAATCTGGAAAAAGAGAACCTCGCAAACTAGTGTGTTCTAAAGGGTACAAATGGACTGCCTCGGAATCGCTTGAGTAAAACGATTTAACAAGAATCACACTTGAATCAAGGAGGATAAGGTCCAGTATATGTCAGACATGGATTGGATCCTGTAAAGCATCGATTCGCAATAGAAATGACTTCTTCACTATCCTTGGTAAGATTAATGCTAAAATCTGGTGTCAATTTCCATCGCTCAAAACAGGTCTCAGGACCATTTTTGTAATGCTCTCCAATAATCTCCTTTGCTTCAATGAACTCTTCCAAGGACAAACGTTTATCCTTCTCAATGAAGTGATAGGTTCCAGCTTCTAAATTAACTGAGATCACACCATTTTCATCAGTAGTAACCTTCGTGAATCCACTCGCAGAACTAGGAAGATCGTCTTTATAGATATAATATACGGCATCTTTAATTGGCTCGTCTGCGCCGTCTGCCATTTCTGGAGTTGGTGCCATTCCCCCGCAGTATGGGATGTGATTTTGGAAGGTCGCCTTTAGGGCAAAAACTTCTCCGGTTGGTTCGCCACTTTCTGATCCATCTACCACTTCAGTTCCCTCTTGGACACTTCTGCAACCAATAACGGCAATTGCCATTATTCCTACTAGTATTCTAAAATCCGTCAAAATCATGTAGTTCTGTATTTTCTTTCATTCGTTGATCAAGGTCCTCTTTCTTTTTCGTTTTTATTCCCGGAACTGTATGGAAAAGAACATCTTTAACACTGTCTCCTTTGTAGGAAATAAGAGCGATCATCATAATTACACTTGTAATGAGAATAGGGTAGAGCAGCAATCCTGGATCAAAATCTGGGATGTTTATCACCTCGTTTTTTGCAAGTACAAAGAACAGAAGCACTGTAATCAGCCCTCTGGGAGCTATGAACAATTCTGGAAATAAAAAATCACGTGCAAAGAAACGCAGAGCGAGGTAGCGAACAACGAAGAGAATTGCCACAATTGCAACACTATTGACTGCTACTTCCCAATTATAAAGAGAACTTAGGGTTATGCTCAATCCAAAGACAACGAAGAAGAAAGTTCGAATTAAAAAGGCTGATTCCAACGTAAGGTTGTGAAAATCATGCAAAATTGGTTTTACCTTTTCTTTGTCGAAACTCTTGGCCAAAAATCCTCGGAAGAAAACATCTGTATTGTTCAGAACGACCCCAAAAGCGAGGATTATTAGTAAGGATGACAAATGGAAATATTTTCCAACTGCGAAGAGGAGCAAAAGCACACCAATGACCAAAAAGAGTTTTACTTGCATCTGTAAATGTTGAAATAGATAGACCAATCCATATGCCACAACAACTGATATTGCAATAGTTAAACCAATATTTATGATAATTTCCCATGCAATTGAGCCACCTCCAGCTCCACCATCTGCTCCAATCATAAAATAGAACACCATTATGCCGAGAATATCCGAGAAAGTGCTCTCATAGATCATGAACTCCTTCTTCTTACCAGTTAATCTGCCAACACTTGGAATGATAATCGCGCTACTCATTATGCTGAGTGGAATCGCATATACGATTGCCGTGTATAAATCTGTACTCGGAAAAATGTAGAGGAAGAATCCTGCAAGAGCAAACATTGATGCCCCAATTCCTAGAAAAGCGACAAGCAAAGATTTCAGAATGAGTCCCGTTTTTTGCTTCTCAAGTTTAAGGTCTAAGGCAGCCTCAAGTACGATCATTACCAATCCAATGTTTCCAAGA
>JBLHON010000332.1:0-4135 GCA_047621865.1 Crocinitomicaceae bacterium
GACTCGCTCATTTTGGCGGTAAATGGATTGGTGGCCAATTCGCAGATCTCTGGGGATCAGAATCGCCAGCAGCATCTTCATTTCTTTGGTTAGTCATTATTGCGACTATTGGTGGATTGATACTTTCTGCCACAAAACTGCGCTCTTATGAGGGGGCTGGAGCCTCTAAAGTTGGGAGTGTCTTTATCTATATTTTAGTCGCAACAATAGGGATGAAAATGGACCTTAAAAAGGTCGTGGAAGAGCCTGAGCTTATTTTACTTGGCATTATTTGGATGCTCATTCACGTAATAATTCTTTTTACAGTCGCCAAAATTATAAAAGCACCATTCTTTTTTCTTGCCGTTGGGTCCAAAGCGAACGTTGGAGGTGCTGCTTCTGCACCAATTGTTGCCGCGGCCTTCCATCCATCGTTGGCAAGCGTTGGAGCTATATTAGCAGTTCTTGGTTATGCCATTGGAACTATAGGTGCCATACTCTGTGCTGAAATGATGAGCTTCGTCGCCCCAGTCTAGCAGAATTGTGATGGTGTGAAAAGATCTATGTAACTTAATTAGCGCAATGAAGGTTTGGGTCTATTTTTTTTCGGTAGTAATTTTGATGAGTTGTAAATCGAAAGAAGTAGACGATCAGAAGAATACCTTGAATAACACTGTTCAGATTGTGCTTGAAAGAGGGTATTTGCTTTCAAATCAAGTAAATGAACTCAATTATTTTTCGTTTTCAAGGGTTAATGATGAGCATGGACTTCGCTTTGAATATGTCTTGGACTCTGTTCAAACTAGGCGTGAATCTGCCGTTAAGAAGGAAGAGAAGATGGATCTTGTCGCCTATACCATGAACTATTTCACATCTGATGATTTCTATACTTTATACGTACAAGAGATTCTTCCAGAACCTGGAATTGAAAAATTGGATAGCCTCTGGCTGTTTGACTCACTTGCTATTCTTGCCAATGGAAAACCTCATATGATTTACCGTTACGAGATTGAAAATCCCGCTATGTATAAGGATGTAAGCTGTTTTTTC
The DNA here is from genome assembly GCA_047621865.1 of Crocinitomicaceae bacterium. Taxonomy (GTDB): domain Bacteria; phylum Bacteroidota; class Bacteroidia; order Flavobacteriales_D; family Crocinitomicaceae; genus UBA4466. Next base: position 1,030 of record JBLHON010000332.1, read on the forward strand.
TCAAGGGAATTTGGAGTTGTTGAACAATTAAATAGCTGGGATTCACGATTGTCACTTAAAAATCACGGAAAAAGTGATGCATCTACACTCTCCAGTTTAGTGAACAATTTGCGCAAGGAAGAAGCGTTTTATCAATCGAAGATTAATGCCCCAACAATAGGGGAGTGAGACAAGTAGGGGATTGTCCGAACGGCGATTATCCGATTGATCGATTTAAATTGCCGTTCTCGAACGCTTTCGCCATAGCTTTAGCGAAGGAGCATACACCCATAAGAATGGGCACTCAAACTGACAATTTCACGATACTCCAATAATTCATGTTGCTATCAATACTCTACGGTAAAACTATTCGAAGTCTGATGATCAGCCAAGTTTCCATCCAACTCAAAGACTACTGTCGAGAGATGAAAGTGCACTTCAGGAAGCATTCCAGATCGTTCTTGAACCCAAGTTTTGCTCACAATCAGACCTTTAACGATGCGCGTATCAGGTGCCGTGAAAGGGAATTTCGATTCGTCAAAATCATCTGGCTTGCTGGAAAGTGAGTGGTCATAATGATTGACTACCCCAATGTGATATGCTTCTACAGCTGCGAGATTATCATTCTCGAAATTGCCTTTATTCAAAATTTGCTTGATTACTTTATTATTCAGGCTAACTTCTTTTCCTCCAAAGTAGTACTCTGAATTTCCACAGCCACGATCGTGTGCAAAATAGCCTACGATAAATAGTTCTGGTAGGCCGGTAATTTCATCAATGCAGATATCATCTTCCTCAATTCCTTCGTGGACTTTTTTAAGGTGTGCTAGAATTCCTTCTTTGGTCGTTAAATCTTCTTTGTTCGAAGTTTTTTTAACAGGACTTGCTGTCTGAGATTGAGTACAGCCTATGAATAGGAAACTGTTTAATAAAAGGAATGTGAATAGATTTTTCATTGTGTAGTGCGTTGATCCTGATTGTACTCAGATATATGTTTGTTTAAAGATAGTACAATCGAGGACTTGTTTTGGTTCAATTGTAGATCAACCCAATCCAACTTAATTTCGATGTAAAGGGGTTCAAAATCGCCAAATACTTCCCCGTCTTTCACTAAAAATAAACATTCGTCTTACTAATCTAGCGACGATTTTCCCGTATGAATTTACCTAATAATTTTCGTGTCTTCTTGATGGATTTTGTCCCTTTCCAATTTCCATGACCAGGAATGATCAAATCTACAGAAGGGTATTTCTTTAGGACTTTTTTCGTTGAGATCAACCAACTTCCAACATTTGCATCGCCCAAATAGCCCAAATCTTTTGCTTCATAACTTTTAACAAAGCAACCACCAATCAGAATATTTTCATCTTTTAGAAAGACAAGAATATTGTCCGGAGCATGGCCTTTGCCTGGGTAATAAGTCGAAAATGAATGTCCTCCAACTGTAAATGTAGTGTCCTCGATAAAGGTATTCGTTGCCTGTTCTTCTCCATGCTCAATGCAAAGTCTCTTCGTGAAAGAAGTAGAGTAGGTTTTTACCCCAATGGAATCGAGATAGGTAAGCCCAGCTGTTCGATCATCGTGAAAATGCGTGGAAATTGACATGATGGGCTGCATGTTGTGCATTTTCATCATGGTGTCCAATAGAATTGGAAGTTGAGAAGTATCCCATGGCACATCTATCATAACAATCCCTTCAGAAGTCAAATAATACACTCCATTTGATGGAACCATCATCTGGTTATACTCTTTGTAAGTCGTATAAACGAAAACAGAGTCTGAAATTGCTTGAATGGTCAATTGCGAACTTCCTTGGAACGAAATCGCCATGAAAAGACCAATCAGTAGCTTAGCCATGCGCGTCTACTGTTTGCAATTGTACGAAACGTGTATAGAGACCATTCTTGGAAATAAGTTCTTCATGGTTTCCTTGTTCAGCTATACTTCCATCCTCCAAAACATAGATTTGATCAGCAGAACGAATCGTGGATAGGCGATGTGCGATTACAATCGATGTGCGACCCTCCATTAAGCGCTCTAAAGCCTCTTGAACTAATTTCTCTGATTCTGAGTCTAGAGCAGATGTTGCCTCGTCCAGAATCAATATTGTTGGATTTTTCAAGATAGCTCGAGCAATCGCAATGCGCTGTTTTTGTCCTCCCGAAAGTTGAATCCCGCGGTCACCAACTTGCGTAGCCATTTGTTCAGGGAATCCAGAAATGAATTCCCAAGCATTCGCCTGTTTTGCAGCTTCAACAATTTCGTCGTGACTTGCTTCTGGTCGTCCGAAAGCAATATTCTCTTCAATTGTTCCAGCAAAAAGAATTACTTCTTGAGGGACAATGGCCATGTATGATCGCAAGTGATGCACCTCTATATCCTCAATTGGGGTTCCATCAAATTCAATCGAACCACCTGTAATTGGGTAATAATTCAGAAGTAAGGAAACAATTGTTGATTTCCCGGCACCAGATGAGCCTACTAATGCAATCGTTTGATTCTTCTGGACATTGATATCTAAACCTTTCAGAACTTCTGCATCCGCCCGCTGAGGATAGGAGAATTGAACATTTTTGAATTGTAAAGCTCCAGAGAGTGTTGGTTTTAGTTCTCCTGTAAGGATTTGCACTTCGCTTTCATTTTCGATCAAATCCATTAAATTTTCTGTTGCACCAATCGCCTTTTGAATGTCTGCATAGAAGTTTGGGATTGATCCAATTGATGCACCCATCATTACTGTATACATGATGAACGAGAAAAATACTGTTGGATCCAATTCAGGATTTGGCCCTTGAGTCATAAGAACACCCTGCCAGATGACAAAGACAATTGCTCCAAAAACACAAAATATAATGAACGAAATGAACATCCCTCTCCAGAGACCACTTCGAATATTTAAGACCTTAATCGACTCTATGATTTTAATATACTTGCCGATCAGCATGTTTTCATTGGTAAAGGACTTCACATTCGAAATTCCCATCAATGATTCTTCCAACATTGCATTCGAATTGGCTGATTCTTCCTGTGCTTCTTTCGATAATTTCTTAATGAATCGCCCAAATATTACGGCTACTATGGCTACAACAGGTACAGTTGCAAGCATGATCAAGGCTAGTTTCCACGA
>JBLHON010000333.1:0-4125 GCA_047621865.1 Crocinitomicaceae bacterium
TATGGTGCTTGAGGTTCCGAGATCAACAGTGAGTGTGATCGTCATAACCGAATCATACCCATTCGCATTTAAGATTGTATCATTGTAAATTCCAGCAAGAGTGTATGTTTCATCACCACTTGGAACAGTATATGATGAACCATCACAAATCACTTCATTAAAGGATACATAGCTATTGCTATCCAAGACGTTTACGACATATTTGAAGGTTTGACTCCAGTTGTTATCCAACCCTTTTACTCGAAGGTTGAAAAGATGAACTCCAATTGAGGTAGAACTAAGTGTGTTTTTGAAAACGTCTTCCACTGCTTCATCTAAATTTCCATCCAAGGCTAGAATTGGAGATCCACTACCTAAACCTGGATCAACATCCCAAAAATATTCTGCTTGAATTACCTTGACATCTCGAGTGATCAGAGTTGGTGTTCCTACATTAATAACATAGGAAAAGATATTACTCCACGTATTGTCTTCTGCTTTTACGCGGACATTAAACTTATGAAGTCCAGGTGTTGGGATCGAAACAGAACTTTCGAATAAATCTTCAATTGCTTCATCCAAGTTACCATCTAAAGCTAAAAGAACTGTAGCACTTCCTTCTCCAGGGTCAGTGTCCCAAAAATACTCGGCCTGCGTAACTTTTAGATCTCTCGTCAATAATACTGGAGTAGCAACATTGACAACATAAGAGAATGTATTACTCCAAAGACCATCTACTGCTTTAACTCGAATGTTGAATTTATGAAGTCCCACTGGTGGTGATGCAAGAGCCCCATCGAATAAATCCTCTACAACTTCATCCAAGTTTCCATCCAAAGCCAAAATAATTGTTGCACTTCCAACGCCAGGATCTGTATCCCAGAAATACTCTGCCTGAATTACTTTGGAATCTCGTGAGATAAGTGATTGGGTACTTACATTCACGACATATGAGAATAAATTACTCCAAGTAGCATCTAATCCTTTAATTCGAATATTAAATGTATGCAACCCAGCTGGTGGACTCGCTACAGAACCAGCGAATAAATCTTCAACTGCCTCATCAAGGTTTCCATCTAATGCTAAAATTGGTGTCGCGCTCCCTAGACCGGGATCTGTATCCCAAAAATATTCTGCTTGGACAACGTTTAAATCTCTAGTCGATAAGACAGGAGTTCCCACATTGATCACATAGGAGAAAATCGTGCTCCATGTGTTTTCTAACCCTTTAATTCGAATGTTGAATGTGTGAAGTCCAGCTGCTGGAATTGAAACAGAGTTTGTGAAGAGATCTTCAATTGCTTCGTCCAAGTTTCCATCAAGCGCGAGAATTGGCGTAGCACTGCCTTGTCCAGGATCAACATCCCAGAAATATTCTGCCGTGATGACTTGCTGTGCAGCGGCCAAATGACCGATGAACAACATCACGAGAACAATAATATTTCGAGTAAATCCTTGCACTTTCTTGCAGACTAAGCTAGTTTAGATTGAAATTGATTAACGATCAAAAGAATGTCCAGTAACGGCATTCGAGCCACCGACCAAAATCTCAGAAGGCATTTGCAAGTAGTATACTTTTGAGCTCGTCCCATCAATTGGGAAGAAGTTCGCATGACTGTATGAACCTCCAAAGCACCCAGGGTCGTTTCGTGTTAAATCGAGATCAGTGTCAGCAATTCCAGGACTTCCGCCGTCTAATGTACCGATCCATGAACTACTGCCGTCTCCATTGAAAGTCAATGAATTTGAGAATGTGTTGGTACCGTCATTAACAAAGCCCGAAATTGAAGCAAAATCCCAACTAGAAGTAATGAAGTTAAATGATACAATTAGACTAGCTGTCGAATAGTTTATTATTCCATAATCGCCAATCCCTGTATAATCCCTAATCATATTATTGTAAATGATAATGTTACCAGAACAAATTGCAGCCACACCGATTCCATTATCTCCAGTTTGAATCGAATTATTTCGAACGACATTAACACCTGTACCTGATTTTGTATTCAGCAGATTCACGTTTGTGTTTGATGATGAATTATTATTCACTAGATTATTTGAGATATAGATATAATGAGTCGAACTACTTGAGCTTATACCATTAACAATGTTGCCAACTATATGAACACTATCAATACCTGCTACTGCATCGGAAATAAGTGCTATCGATCCACCAGAATTGCCTATTACTTTACCGTAGACAAGAGTAACACCAGATGACGTATTATTTGAAGCATTCAATTCGAAAAAATGATGCGCGAAGTAGATCCCTCCAGAAGTTAATTTGCACCACATTATATTGACTATTGTTCGCGAGGTAGCGCCGTTAGCAATGGAAGCGATATCACCATCAATATTTTCCATGCCTATAATATTCACTTCTCTCCCTGGCGCGTGCTGAACAGTATATTCACCTTGAACTAAGAATCGTGCATTGTCCACTGCGCTCAAAAAAGTAAGTGACTTATTAATTAGAATATCTTCTAGCCATGGAAAACCACCTGGCTTATTGTTGATGATAATTCGATCTCCATCCACTGAAGCAGCAACTGCAGCGTTAATTGATGCATAGGTTCCAACTGGTCCAGCTTCTTGTACAACAAGATCTACTGCGAACGCACTTCCTGACATGACCACTGCAATTAGTGTAACTAAGAGGGCCATTTTGTTTTTAAGTTGACTCATGATATATGGGGTAATTAAATTCGTTTTCAGATTTCGTGTATGAAAGTACTAAATTACAGAGACTACGATAAAATATAAATGTTAAAGGGGGTGACAAAAAGTAGACGGGATCAAATTCCTACTGATAGCAAGGAAGATCAAGGCTTCTTTTTTACACCTGCAATGAAATCTTTGAGGTAAAATGGCTCGAAATAAGCAACATCTTCGAACTTTTCATCCTTAAATTTCTGTAAAGCGAGTTCTATTTGACCAGTTGCAGAAGATCTAATTTCGAGGTCAATTGTACAATTTCGTCCCGACCACATTTCCTGTAATTTTTCGGCACCATCGCCAAAATACACGAAGGGTTCAAATGATTTATAGGAATCTTCTTCAATAATATCTGCCGAGATTTCTTTCAAAGGAATCAATTCTGAAGAAACAAATAGGTTGTACACTTCCATTCGTCGTGCATCAATTAATGCACACAAATTTGAGGAAGGATGGTTCTTTTTCGCTTGTTTAATCAGCGAGGTCAACGCATCAATGGCGATCAATGGAATCTTCAAGGCATAACAAAGACCTTTTGCTGTTGCAGCTCCAATTCTTAATCCGGTATACGAACCTGGACCTGATGCGAGTGAAATCGCGTCTAAATTATTGGCTGTAATTGCGGCCTCTTGGAGTACCTCTTGAATAAAGGTCGTGAGGTTCTCTCCGTGCGAATATCCGTCTTCTTGGAGCTCTCTAAGTGCAATCAAGTTTCCGTCTTTTGAAAGTGCCACAGAGCAAACTTTCGTGGCAGTTTCCAAGTGAAGAATGTAAGTCATTAGTCTTCGTTATCGGCATTTTTAGGATTATCCCAATTCTTCATCTTCACGCATGGATCGTGTTCTAATCCAAGTATCTTTCCTATTGTTTTTGCTCCAAAAAGACCCTTTTTCCACACATAAGCAAGATCTACTGCCTTTTCACGCGTAAGTCCATCTTCATCCAAATACACGATGAATACTTCGTAGTAACTTTCATAGTTGGTAAATTTAGAATAGACGCGAATTGGTTTTATCTTTTGGGGAGCGATCAAACTACAACAGCCACAATAAAGGTATACAGACCCCATTTTTGAAATTTTCTGTACTGCTCGGTCTGCATCAGCTTTAGAAATATATGCCAATTGATCAGCATAACTGAATGAACACATCCAAATGCAAAGTAGTGTAACTATCGTTCTCATGACTCAACTTCTAATTTGAATCCAATTCCATGGACATTTGTAATTTGTATTTTTTCGTCGTGCTTAAGGTACTTTCTTAATTTGGTGATAAATACGTCTAAACTTCGTCCAACAAAGTAATCATCCTGACCCCAAACTGCATTCAATACAACTTCACGTGCTACTACTTGATTCAAAAATCGACAAAGTATTTTTAAGATTTGAGCTTCTTTCTTGGTGAGTACTTTTTCAAACTCGACATGCTTCAA
>JBLHON010000334.1:0-4107 GCA_047621865.1 Crocinitomicaceae bacterium
GAAGTCTGGAACTTTACGATTGGAGAAAATAAAATTGATAAGAAAGTGTTCAAGTTCGGAGTGAAAACATCTGAATTGATTCAAGACGAAGATGAATGGGGAACGAGTTACTATTTTAAGATCAATGATAGAACAATTTTCTGTAAAGGCGGGGATTACATTCCTCAAGACATCTTTCCTGCTCGTGTAACAGACGAGTCAATTGTCGCACTAATTGAGGACATGGCTAAGACGAACTTTAATATGGTTCGTGTTTGGGGTGGAGGCTATTACCCTGATGATATTTTCTTTGAAACCTGCGATGAACTCGGAATAATGGTTTGGCAAGATTTGATGTTTGCCTGCTCTATGTATCCAGGAGATGATAAATTCATTGCCAATATCGAGGATGAATTCAACTATCAAGTTCCTCGAATTGCTGGACATGCAAGTGTTGTACAGTTCAATGGTAACAATGAAGTTGAAGTCGCTTGGGGAAATTGGGGCTTTCAAATTAAATATGGTCTCTACGGAAAGAGTGCAAAGGCAATTGAAGCTGCCTACGATCGAATTTTCAAGGAAACTGCACCACGTATTATAGCTGCAACAACTTCAATTCCATACATTCATACTTCTCCACTCAGTAATTGGGGCAAGGCAGACTTGTACAATCATGGCTCTCAGCATTATTGGGGGGTGTGGCATGGAAGTGATCCAATGGAGGATTTCGGAAAGAAGATTGGACGATTTAACGCTGAGTATGGCTTCCAAAGTTTTCCAGAATACAGTACAATCCATACCTTTTCAGAAGAAGCAGATTGGGATCTTTCATCAGAAGTAATGAAGCATCACCAAAAGAGTTATGTTGGGAATAACATGATTCTCAAGCATGCAAAGAAGCTTTACGGAAATCCAGAAAATTTTGAGGAGTTCATTTATTTCTCTCAATTGACGCAAGCAAAAGCTGTGAGCATGGCAGTTGCAGGACATCGTCTTGATTTTCCTCGTTGTGGAGGTACACTTTACTGGCAGCTGAATGATTGTTGGCCTGCGCCATCTTGGTCGAGCATTGATTATTTCGGGAATTGGAAAGCATTGCAGTATCAAATGCGCGAAGATTATGCTCCAGTGTCCATTGTTGCAAAGTACAATAGCCTGGACGACGTTGATTATTACATCACTTCTGATGTCCCAGATACGTTCATGTGTACAATTAAGTGTGATATATTCGACCTTTACGGAAAATTGAAAACCACAATCGAACTTGGTCAAATGCTCAATGGACATGATTCTAAAAAATTATGTTTGAAAGTGTTGCGGGAAGATTTATCTAAATCAAACTGTCATCTGGTCTTTACTTTCCTTGATGAGAAGGGGATCAAGCAAAAACGTACGTTTGACCATCTTCCAGCGTCTCGAGAGCCTGCGAAAAAGGATCGTGTAACCATGGAATTGGAGTATGACAACACTAAATCGACTGGAATAATTACAATCATCAATGAGGTGTTTGTCAAAGACCTCTGGATCTCCTCTGACAAGTTTGGTGTGAGTTTCGATCAAAATTTTGAGAGCTTACTTCCCGGTAAACATACATTTGAAATTAAATGTGATCATACGCCTGTGGTAGCTGATTTTAAGTTGAAGTGGCTTTAGGACTTAGAGTCAATAATCGTACATTGTGCTGAACTAAGACTTACCTATGATTGCTAGAGCTGCAAGTAGACCACTTTGGGGAGTAGACCCATATCTTCATTTTATTGTCCTTGGATTAAGTGTAGTGAACATTCTGTTTCTTCTCCCATACCTATACGTTCCAGAACAACTCGCTAACTTTATGCTAGAACTGAGCTTGAGTCTCGTTGGAATTTTGGCTTTCTTTCTAACCTGGAAAAAATATTTTATTGGAAATATACTAATGCTCTTATGGGTGTTGCCACAACTTGTGGTTATTCAACGGGTGGTGAACTATGGTTTTACCTCAAGTTTCTCCTTTGATCTCACACAGGGATTTTCCTTTCCATTTAGTTTTTCTTCACAGTCTGGAGGAGATTCAACTTCCTTTGGAGTCAATATTTTGGCAATCCTTCTTCTTGTAATTGCTTTATTCAGATTGAAAAACCGCACCATTGGACGAGGTCTGAGTATAAATTCAATTGACCTTTCAGATCCCGTTGACATAAGTGGCTCGGTGATAAATTTACTGATCTTACCAAATAGAAGCCAACTCTTAGTCTTAAATTATCACTCAGCTGAGGGGATGAATTACGTTATTCAGACAGAAGTAGGGGATACACTTAAATTTGATGATGCAGATCAAATCTACACCCTATGTGCCCTTGAGAAGAGTTGGGCAACCCAATCGACTATAAAAGCAAGTCAATTCACAACTTTAGGAACCTGTAAAGTGAGTTCTCTGTGAAAGTGCATCCGTCCATTTTTAGTAAGACCAAAAAAAATGGGCCGCTTCAACTTGAAACGACCCATTTCGACGTATTAGAACGACTGCTCTAATTATTTTCGAATAATTTTTCCGCGGTAGAGGGTTCCGTCAACAGTAAGGTTATAGAAGTAAATACCACTTTGAAGACCTGAAGCGTCTACAGACATTTCTCCATCATAAGCGGCTAGGGAGTTACTCTTCACCATATTTCCATTGATATCGAAAATTTTCAATTCAACAGCATTGTTTGTTGTTAGATTACTCAATTTAATCGAGAACGATGATTCTGTTACTGGATTTGGGAAAACTGAAATACTAATTGGTAAGCTGTTATTTGCTTCTAGACCAGTTGTAAGAGCTTCAAAATCAAATGGATTCCCTGTGTCAGTCAAAGAGTTGTTTGATTCATTGTCCTCAGTTTCTACGTCATTTACGTCTACATCAACTCTGAGATAATACGTTCCAGTTGTCATGCCAGCAATATTATCCAAATCTACATCTCCAACTGAAAGTGTTTCCGTATTTCCTGCTGATACGCCAAATCCATCAGAATCCACTGATCCAATTAGGTATTCATTCGAGCCTATGTCTACTGCATACACTTCGCAAGTAACTGCGTCAAACGTTGTAAAGGTTCCAATGTTTTCAATATCAAAGGAAACATTGCTCACTATTGCTGATAGGAAGTCATAATTAAAGGAGATAGATGAAACTATCAAATCTTGTGCATTTACTGCACCTGTAAAGAGCAGTCCAACTGCCATTGCGTAAACTTTTTTCATACTAATTGGTTTAAATTTAATTGTATGGTAAAGTTATGGCAAGCATGAAGCCAGACTGCAATTTTGGGAGTGTACAAAAGGTGGACAATTACTTTTTCGACCTGAAATTTTTCGAATGAAAGGACTCTGGATGTTCTCGAAAACTTGAGTTTTATGCGCTTAAATCCTTGCTATCACTCTCTTTATCCTCAAGAGCTTTTTCAGTTTCCTTGTCTTGGACAATCATAATATCGATATTCATGATCAAATGTGCTGAGATAAAAACGAGCGCTATTACATCTATTCTAAGCGTGAAAAAATGAATCGTGACCTCGAAATTTGTGAATTGTACATAAGGAGACCAGCAGAAAAGAAGAAATAACAAGTACAATAGGGCCCAAATGTTTCGTTTCAGAATCAAGCTCAACCATACAATTGAAAGGCCGAGAAGCCCCAATAATAGAGCATTTCCATGGACGATAGTTATTCTTATACCATTATGTTCTACGGTAGAAAAGAGTGGTGTTATTATATTATACAAGCACACTAAGCTTGAAACTATTAATGGAATTAGTCTAACTATTTTTGGCATCCTGACTGCAGATAAGTAAGAATTCAGCAAATTAAAAATTGCTTATCTAATGGACTAGAGAAATCCGCGATAAGTTGATCTTCTTTCACCAGGCTTATCAAGACAGAATCCAATTGAAACTCTGATTCAATGAGTGATAGGGTTAGTTCCTCAATTTTCGTATTGAGGTTACCACATTCTACAGCTGTTGCACCTGCCATATTTTATCCTTTAACGCTCTAAACCATTATGACACGTTTGCTCTTTCGGCACAGTGAACATCCCATTCAGTATATAAATCTTCTAGCTCCCCTTCGAGTGGTGTAATTTCATCAATTACTCCTTGACGATCTCTT
>JBLHON010000335.1:0-4079 GCA_047621865.1 Crocinitomicaceae bacterium
AAACCTACACTGAGATTGGTTCGATAGCCAAAACGAAATCGTGTATAATAGCGATTTGGATCACCATGATAATAGGAATTTGAATTCTCAAGAAGTGAATCAGAGACATCATCATAAGCGCTTTTATGCTCTGCAATCCGTTGAAATCGGAAATAAGCTTCAAAATTCCCTTGCTCAATGGCTTCTCTAAAACTCACGTGAAGTTGATCCAATTTATCATCAACTTTAATAAAGGGCAAAACTTGAAAAATTGTATTCATGTCCCAATATTTGAGTACCTGAAGCTCGTAAATAGAGATCAGCTTCCCAAATGCCTCTCTATGAAGTATCAGGTCATTGATCTGAACATCTGTCAAAAGGTAGAGCTCCTGCATCTGCTCAAACGTAGCAGTATTGAGATTCAGCGGATGATCAAAATTAAAATTAAGTATTTCCGTCAGGTTGGTCAGGTCGATATCCTCATCTTCCAATTGCTCAGAAATAAACTCTATTCGCTGCTGAATGACCTCATTCTTATCTTGCCCAAAAGCATTTGATGCGCAAATAATTCCAACAACTATGAGTAGGACCTTCCTCATTTCGCTTCTTTCTTAGGTCCATGATAAGAGAGCGCGAAATGTGGTGACCATCCCAGTGTTTGGTGGAAAGAACTTCCAATCCCCAATTGAATTTGCTTCCATTGATATCCTAATCCAAAGGACAATTCTACGGGTGTTGTCGCGAATCCACCTCTGAGATAAAAATTATTGATGACCTCATATTCTATTCCTGATTTTACGCGCAAATCATAATCAATGCTCTTTTCGACATCAATAGCGAGAATTACCTTTTCTGAAAAAGTGTAGGCCGTTCCTATTCGCATTATTGTTGTAAATCGATCGTCTGCAAATTCAGATAATTTCGCTCGGCCAATGTTGTAGACACTAAAGCCCATTTTCCAATTGTCTGTGAACTTCGCGTAAATTCCAGCTTCTGCAGTCATTGAACTTTTACTCCCATAACTTTCTGGTAAGCGAAGTCCCATGTAATTTAACTGCACGCCGGCGAATAGTTTATCTGCCAAACGCATGCTGTATCCTAATCCTCCCTTGTACGTTTTGAATTGTTCGTAGCCATAAATTTGACCGCCCATTGAAATTACTCCAACCTTGAGTGGAATGGCAACTGCAAAACCTTGACTTTGCAATTCACGCAAAAGAAATCTATTCTCATAAGAAATACCTGCTGTGACTTGATCAATATCTCCTAGTGCTCCGGGGTTATGATGATATGCCCAAACATCATTCAATGTAGTTGATGCGTTTGCCATTGACATTGATCGCGCTCCCATTGGCACCCATCCTTGGGCCGTTGAGGCAAAAGAACCTATGCAACAGATTGCGAGCAGTAGTACATTTTTCTTCATTCGTTTGTATTAAAATAAACGCTTGTTTTTATCAAATATCGCGTCGTTGCTGTAGTCTGATTCATCTACAAAAAACCAAGTCGCGCCATCATCTTCTGAAATGGCAATTATTTCCAAATCCTTTCCTATTTGCTCGTAAAATTTCGTCTCAACACTCGTAAATAAATATTGAACATGAATGTTGCTTCCATCAGATTCTATTTCCCGAATGATTCCATCTTGTAAGAAATCTCCTCCATCCTCTTCAGCAAAAAGCTCAAATTTATTCCTGAATGCTTCATCACCTCGTCCTTCATAATAGCTAACTACATCAGGATGTGTGAACGAAACGAATGACATTACAGTTCCATTATTGTGAGAATTCACGTAGGAAGCCATTGCCCGATTCAATGAAGATTCTTGATCTGCATTCAGAGAACAACCTACCAGTAGTAGAACGAGAAAAAGCCAGTACAATTTCACACTCTAAAAGTACTCATTTTCAAGCGTTCATTCATGCGATTTGTTCAGATTCTATTAAATCCATGATTTCACTTCAAAATCACATTAATATGAACCCAAACTTGGCAATCTAATGGCTTTGTTGATTAAGCAATTGGTCAAATTCTATTTTTGTTGAAACGAGATAAGCTGCTGAAAGATCAAGCATATCATTAATTAGGAGAATTTCAGGATACTGTTGAGCATGGAAATGATAAAACTTAACATGCGATCCTATGCGTTGAATTTCATCAAAATTTCGCTCGTCTACAATTCGATAAAAAGCCTTCTCATTCGAAAGTTTTCTGTATTGAGGAAAGTCCATACCTTTGTGATCCATAATTCAAAAGTACAAATGTTTGCAAATAAGACGCACGAAGAAGCACATGCACTCCTAACTGAGGGAAAAATAGAGGATGCATTATTGGCCTATACTAAAGCCTTGGAGCAAAATCCTGAGCACGCAGATATTTATTCGGATAGAGGTGTTGCCTACCTACATCTGAAGGATGAGAAAAGATGTTTTGAAGATCTGAATAAGGCGCTTGAATTACAACCAGACTATTCATATCGCTACGCAGCCAGAGCATTTGCCAAGAATAATTTCGGCGATTTAAATGGAGCCATCAAGGATTATGAAAAGGCAGTTGAACTAGATCCGGATGACGCGATTGGACACAACAATCTTGGACTTCTCCTCGAACAACGAGGATATAAGAAAGAAGCTGAAGAGCGCTTTAAACGTGCAGATAATCTTTCAAAAATGGAAGATCATTTGCTGGACGTGATGGATGATCTAGAAACGCCCTACGTGACATCAATAGAACAGAAAAAACCTGCTGATGAAGTCGAACAAGTGAATAAAACCGAGCAAGTGAATCCAGTTCGCGCTGAGATCGATCCAACAATAAAGCGAGAAAAAGAGATTTCTGCAGTGAAAGAAATGGGTAGAATATTCACTTCCAGAAAACAGTTCAACGACTTCATGAAATTTATCAAGAACGGATTCAAAATCAAATGACAAAAAAAGAGAAGGTAGAATATATTGTGACAGAATTGGAACGATTGTATCCTGAAACGCCAATTCCACTTAATCATACTGATGAATATACTCTGTTAATTTCTGTCTTGCTTTCTGCACAATGCACGGACGCACGTGTAAATACAATCACACCAATTCTCTTTAAACGGGCCAATAACCCGTATGATATGATCAAATTAACCGTGGAAGAAATTCGAGAGATCATAAGACCCTGTGGTTTATCTCCACGTAAATCTCAGGCCATTTTCACCTTGTCTCAGATGCTAATTGACAATCATGGTGGTGAGGTCCCTGCTTCATTTGAAGACTTGGAAGCACTTCCTGGCGTTGGACACAAAACAGCATCTGTTGTGATGGCGCAAGCATTTGGCTTTCCCGCATTTCCAGTTGACACACATATTCATCGTCTTCTAACGCGCTGGGGAATCACAAACGGTAAAAATGTTGAACAGACAGAAAAAGATGGAAAACGTTTGTTTGATGAAGCACTTTGGAATAAAATCCATCTCCAGATTATCTTCTATGGACGGGAATATTCTCCTGCGCGATCACCTAAATTTGATAAAGATTTTATCACTGTTAAGATTGGTACTGCTGCTGCTTTGAAAGAATTGAAGTGATTCTCGGTACATTTTTCTTACAGAAAAACACTCGAATTGACACTTCAACACATCAACGATCTAAGGTTCGAACTGACATCAATAAAACGATCCAATAATTCATTGTCAGTTCGAGCAGCCCTTTTTAGGGCGTATCGAGAACGACAATTCCATAATTCGAGTAAAAAAAAAGCTCACCACAAATGCTTTCGCCGAAGCTTCAGCAGAGGAACAAGGCACAAATCTTGCCTAAAAGCAAGACACAAGGCTAAGTGCTGAATGGTGTACACAAAGGTTTCGATAAATCGAAAGGTGCTTCTGTTTACGATAATGTTAAGTCAATTCACGTAAAGGAACAATCTCCCGCACAGTCTTTCAATCTGGACATCTCCAATCCAACATCCACTAATCCATTGTCAGTTCGAGTAGCCCTTTTTAGGGGTCACATCAAAAACTATGGGGAGTTAATTATCTTAGCAGACAAAAAGTATAGGTTTGGAAGACGAGTTATTAGCATCAATTTTGCCAGATTTCATTTTAGATTACTTTGAAC
>JBLHON010000336.1:0-4045 GCA_047621865.1 Crocinitomicaceae bacterium
TTGCAATATTTGGAGAATTTACTTTCCTTCGAACTCGACAATCAACAAGTTCATGAAGATTTTAGATTCGCAATGTACGACTGCTTTTCAGAGACCTCCACCTACAGTGAACTTCTACATTTCGACACCATCTTTAAGCCAATTTCTGATCCAGTCTCAGCGGCCGCGCACAGTAAAATGATGGAGAAGAAAAACGACCATTATTTCACCGTTTATTTCCCCAATTTGGAAACGGCATCCATTGGTCACTTGATCGAAGACCTCTACTCTCCCTACTACTATTTAATCATTATAGTTGTACTTGTTTTGATCTTTTTCATCTTCGCAGTGAATGTGATTCTTCGGCAGAAACGACTCTCAGAAGTGAAGACTGATTTCATTAACAATATGACGCACGAATTGAAAACGCCGATCTCCACGATTGGGCTCTCCGCGGAAATGATCATGCGTAATGATTTCACAAAAGACGAGGAAAAACTCAAGCAGTATGCTGGTATTATCTACAAAGAAAATAAGCGATTAGAGCATCAGGTGGAACGCGTATTGAATGTTGCGAAATTGGAGAAAGATAAGATCTCACTTGTAAAAGAAGCATTCAATATGCACGAATTGATTGAGGAGGTCAAGGATAATTTTGATTTCAATCAAAACGAAAAGGGCGGTAAAATTCATCTCAAATTAGACGCCAATCAGTCCGAAATTCAGGTTGATCCTGTTCATTTATCTAATGTTGTCTACAACCTGATTGACAATGCCGTAAAGTATTGCAGGGAGACTCCAGAAATTGAAATTCGAACAAACTCAGATAAGCGCTGGTTCTACCTCGAGATCGAAGACAATGCAGTCGGGATGAAACGCGATGATTTGAAATTTATATTCGATAAATTTTATCGTGTACCTACAGGAAATTTGCACGATGTGAAGGGATTTGGACTTGGATTACACTACGTAAAACTCATTGTCGAAGAGCATGATGGAACCATTAACGTTCGTAGCACATTTGGGAAAGGGTCTGTCTTTAATATCAAGCTACCAATTTAGGAAGCACGCAAGAAATCGATTGATTCACTTGAATTTATTCAACTCTGTAACCGGTTGAGGATAAAGCCCGTCTCTTGAAATTCGTCTGCCTCGTTTGTAGACAAGAATTCGCTCATTAGCGAGCTGACCTTTGATTTTCGCATCCAACAAGTAATATTTTTTCGCCATAAACATGACTTCATACGTTCCATAGAGCTTACGATTTCCAATGGTCACGGCTATCTCATCTTTCGCGATCGTGACGTAAATCGCCGTTTCGCCAACATCAATTACATCCAATGAAGAACCCATCTTATAGCTAGGAATCGTTCCTTGGTATTTTCCAAAGTACTTTCGTTTCAAATCAATCTGTTCCTGAGCTGAAACCGATAATGGCAAAATGAATACTATCAGCAATAAAATCCTCATATAACGAAGATAGCAAAAATTAATCCGATTCTATAAACCCCATTTTTTCAACCATCCTCAGCAGTTACGAACATTCCATGCTTTATTCCAACCAAAAAAGTTACTTTCGAACCACTAAAATTGGGCTTCAGCCATGAAACAATATCACGACTTACTTCATCACATTCTCGCCGAGGGAACCCAAAAAGGGGATCGTACAGGTACTGGAACGATTTCTGTATTTGGTTACCAGATGCGTTTTGATCTCTCCAAAGGATTTCCGTGTGTAACTACAAAAAAGTTGCACTTACGATCCATTATTATTGAACTTTTATGGTTCCTGCAGGGCGATACAAACATAAAATACCTGAAGGATAATAAAGTGTCTATTTGGGATGAATGGGCAGATGAGAATGGTGACCTTGGTCCCGTTTATGGACATCAATGGAGAAGCTGGCCCGATGGGAATGGCGGAACAATTGATCAAATAACGAAGCTTGTGGACCAGTTAAAAAACAATCCAAATTCGAGACGTCATATTGTTTCAGCTTGGAATGTTGCAGATGTTGACAACATGGCACTGCCTCCATGCCATTCGCTCTTTCAATTTTATGTGGCAGATGGCAAACTTAGTTGTCAGCTCTACCAACGTAGTGCAGATACTTTTTTAGGAGTGCCGTTCAATATTGCATCTTACGCATTGCTCACAATGATGCTTGCACAGGTATGTGATCTCGAAGTGGGTGATTTTATCCATACATTTGGAGATGCTCACTTGTATAGCAATCACCTTGAACAAACAGAACTGCTTCTTAGCAGAGAGTTACGGGATTTACCGATCATGAAGATCAATCCTGAAATTAAAGACCTATTTGCATTCAAATATGAAGATTTTGAACTCATCAATTACGACCCGCATCCTCCGATTAAAGCAGCTGTGGCTATTTAGTAGTTTCCTTGTAATCTCAATTGCCTCTTGGGCACAGGAAAAGGAAGTGTCATTCCTATTCGTGGGCGATATTATGCAACACGACGGGCAAATTGAAGCTGCCTACAATCCCATCACAAAAGGATATGATTATGATGATGGATTCAAATATATCAAGCCAATAATCAACGAATACGATTTCAGGATCGCTAATCTAGAGGTGACACATCCGGGTAAACCATACAAGGGTTATCCCCAATTTGCAGCACCTGATGAACTTTCAGAAACAGCCGTACATGCAGGATTCAATGTTATTCTCACAGCAAACAACCACTCATGTGATGGACGTGCTAAAGGAGTAATTCGAACCTTAGACGTACTGGATAAACTTGGCGTAAAGCATACGGGGACTTTTAGAAATCAGGCGGAAAGAGATCAAACTTACCCGCTAATGGTGGAGAAGAATGGAATGAAAATAGCCCTCCTGAATTATACTTATGGGACTAATGGACTCAAGGTCGCGAAGCCACTTATCATTAACTATATTGACAGTGTTGTGATTAAAAAGGACATCGCGAGAGCTATAGAATTAAAGGCAGATTACATCATTTGCAATATGCATTGGGGATCAGAATATAAGCCGCTCCCAAATAAGTATCAGAAGACCTACGAGCAAGTGTGTTATCGAGCTGGAGCAGATATGGTCATTGGAGGCCATCCTCATGTCGTACAACCTATTGAAAAGAAGAAGGTCAATGGGGTTGATAAATTGACTGTTTGGTCGCTCGGTAATTTTGTTTCAAACATGTCAGTTCGCCACACAAGAGGAGGTGTGATGGTTGGAGCAACAGTTAAAAAAGTAGCAGAAAAAATCACACTTGAAGATGTCGAGCATCACCTTGTATACGTTCTAAAAAAACAAGAAGGCGCGATTAAACAGTATTACATTCTCCCAGATTACGACTATAACATGGATCGTCCTGGGTTTATTTCTGCTGCTGAAAATGTGAAAATGAAGGAGTTTTTTGCAGATAGTCGCAAGCTTTATGCAGAACACAATAAGGGTGGCATTCTAGAAGCTCGAGTTAAATCAGACTCATTCATTGGCCAGAGATTCAAGCAATATTTGACATGGCATTATAGTGTTCAAATTCCTCAGGATGGAGCCATGCTAATTCAGAGCGACGTCTTGGGGCATTATTTTCATAAAACGGTCGATTTAAAAGGGACGCCTTACTATATGTCAGGATATTACCAAGATCAGCAAAGCGCGAATGGGCACCTCAATTTTTTAAGAGACTGTGGTGTGGTAAATCCTTCCGTTGTGAAAGTCACCCCAAAAGGAATAACTCCAGCAGAATGAAAGTAGCACTTATTGTTGCAATGGACCTCGAATGGGGAATTGGAAGAAACAATGATCTTATGTGGCATTTGCCTAAGGATATGCGTTTTTTCAAAGATAGTACGGCAGAGCAAATTGTTGTGATGGGAAGAAAAAATTACGACTCAATACCTGAGAAGTATCGTCCACTTCCGAATCGAGAGAATGTGATTCTCACACGCAACATCAAATTTCAAGCTGAAGGCTGTACTGTTTTTCATTCGTTGGAAGAGGCACTCGCTCATTATAAAGAGGAGGAAAAGAGAACAGTATTCATTATTGGTGGAGGCGAAATTTATCGGCAAGCT
>JBLHON010000337.1:0-4023 GCA_047621865.1 Crocinitomicaceae bacterium
ATTTCATCTCGGCCCCAAGTTCAAGGCTGCAACGATCTCACTCGATCCGGAAGATTTGCGTTTCCTTAAAAAGAACTCAACAGTTAATGAACGTTTAATTGCTCAATTGGACTTCACTCCACGCGCGCTCTCTGCCGCGATGAGATCAATCCAAAAAGCTTATTTGAATAACGGTTATCCATTCGTACGGTTACAGCTCAATGAAATTACGATGGTGCATGATCAACTTGATGCACGACTTACAATCACCCGAGGTCAACGTTATTACTGGACAGACATTCACATTAAAGGTGATTCTTCCATTGCTGAAACCTATGTTTCAAGTCTTGTTGATATTAAAGTTGGTGATCTCTATCGAGAAGAACTCCTCTCAAAAATTTCCAATCGAATTCTGCAAGTGCCCTTTATTCAAGAGATCAAGCCTCATGAAATGCTCTTCACAAAGAATGGCGTTGAGTTATTTGTCTACCTAAAAAGTGTTCCAATTAGCTCAGTAAATGGAATAATTGGACTTCAACCCAACGCGCTCACAAAGAAACTTGCAGTCACTGGAGAGTTAAACCTAAAGCTGCTCAACGTGCTTCACAAAGGCGAATTGCTGGATCTTCGCTGGCAGAGTATTCGCGATCAAACGCAATCATTAAAGGCAAGATTAAACTATCCCTTCCTCTTTCGCACGGCATTTGGAATTGACGGAACATTCAATTTATACAAACGAGACACCTCATTTATTGAACTTCAATCCACTGCTGGGGTTCAATATTTTATGAATCACGGAAGTTATCTCAAGGCATTCTACAAGAATATTTCTTCCAGTGTTCTGTCTGGAGGGAAGAATAATCCACTTTTCAATAAACTCGGGAGCACTACTTCGAATAATTATGGACTTTCCTATGTGCGCCAGAAATTAGATTATGTTCCGAACCCTTCAAAAGGATCTATGATGACCTTCACGGCAAGTGCAGGTACTAGAAAGTCACAACTAACTGATACTTCTCTGGCGATTAGCTCTGTTGTGCTCAGGGGCGAAATTGACCTTGAATTTTATGTTCCACTTGCGAAACGACACGTACTTCGATTCGCCAATCACACTGAGTTTTATTCAGCTGAAGAAATATTTGAAAATGAACTCTATCGTTTTGGGGGACTGACTTCCCAACGTGGATTCAATGAAGATGAACTGTTCGCGACAACCTTAACAACCACAACATTAGAATATCGTTTTCTCCTTGATAAAAACTCCCATGTTTTTGCTTTCTATGATCATACATGGTACGAAAACAATACCCTGACCTACTCGAATGACCAGCCTTTCGGGTTTGGTGTTGGATTTGCCTTTAGCACTAATTTAGGGGTCTTTTCGATCTCATACGCGCTCGGCAAACAGCTCAACAATGCTATACTTTTGAGCAATAGTAAAGTCCATTTTGGATATATTGCGTACTTTTAATCCATGGCTTATATTCTTCTCATTATTGGTTTAATTTCGGGTGGAATTATAGGATTCTTTGTTGCTCTGCGTGCACAAATGCAGAAGAATAAGGAAGGATTAAAAGACCTGGAAGATCTGAAGGTAAACCATGCAACATTAGTCAATTCCAATACGCGACTTAGTGATGATCTCGAGCTTTCAAAAACAGAGCATACTATCACGAGACAACAGCATCAAGATGAGTTAAAAAAGGCCATTGAGTGGAAGAGCAAATACGAGGCTCTAGAGGATAAAATCGATACTCAAAAGGAAGAACTTGCTTCACTTCAGGAAAAATTCACCAAGGAATTCGAATTAGTTGCAGCGAAAATATTAGAAGAAAAAAGCAGCAAATTTACGGAACAGAACAAGCAAAATATTGATGCCATTCTGAACCCACTCAAGGAAAAAATTACAGAATTCCAGCAGAAAGTTGAGGACAGCAATGAAAAGAGTGTCGAGCGATCTGCTGCCCTTAATGAGCATCTAACTATGCTTCGCAAGCTTAATCAAGGGATCTCTGATGAAACTAGAAGTTTAACAAATGCCTTAAGAGGTGACTCTAAAACACAAGGAGGCTGGGGAGAAATGCACCTCGAGCGAATTCTGGAAAAAGCAGGTCTGGAAAAAGGCGTTCATTACTCCAAGGAAACGAATTTGAAAACAGAAGATGGAGACAATCAGCGTTTGGATTACATCATCGATCTTCCTGATGGCAAGAACTTGATTATTGACTCAAAGGTTTCGCTAACAGCCTATGCTAATTATAGTGACGCAGAGGATGTTGAGGAGCAAGACAATTATTTGCAACAGCATTTGATGAGTGTGAGTACTCACATAAAACTCCTAAGTGGAAAAGATTACCATAAGCTTCATGGAATTAATTCTCCAGATTATGTGATCATGTTCATCGCGAATGAGCCAGCATTAACACTTGCATTAAAAGAAGACCAGACAATCTTTGAGAAAGCCTTAGATAAAAATGTTGTTCTCGTTTCGACTTCAACACTTTTAGCCACTCTACGAACGATCTCCTATATCTGGAAACAAGATAAACAAAACAGGAACGCAGAAGAAATTGCGCGTCAAGCAGCTTCACTCTATTCGAAATTTGTCAGCTTTTCTGAGGATCTCATTAAGCTAGGATCGCAACTTAAAACGGTAACTGGTACGTATGAAGAGTCCATGAAAAAACTTGTTTCAGGGAAAGACAACCTAATTCGCAAGACTGAACGGCTCAAGGAACTTGGTGTGAATCCTTCGAAATCCATCAATCAAAACTTAATCGATCGCTCAGATTCGGAAATGGAATAACTTTTGAGGTCACTTAATAGCATCAATTAACTAGAATGCTCATGAACTATATGTTTGTCATTTTACTCGGGCTCAGTCTTACTTCGTTTGGACAAAATGAAACTGTCGTGGAGAGAAATACTCCCGACGTCAAACCATTTGTGATTGGCGAAACTGTTGAGATGTACTCAGAAACACTTGGTGAAGAGCGCATATTAAATATCTATCTCCCGAATGAATATTCTCCTGATTCCAGCCATTTGTATCCAGTAATTTACCTTCTAGATAGCTCACCACATGAAGATTTTATTCATATTGCTGGACTGGTTCAATTTGCATCTAGTCCTGCTGTAGATTTAATGCCTCAATCAATTGTTGTTGGAATTGAAAGTTCTGATCACATGCGAGATTACACCTATCCTCCTAAAAATGAAGAATACCTGACGAAATCGCCAACAGCCGGAGGATCGAAAAACTTTATGGACTTCATTGAAAAGGAGCTACAACCATACGTTGAAGAGAATTATAAAACAGCCAAGCATAGAACGATTATTGGCCATTCTATGGGAGGAGTTCTCGTAACTGAGGTCCTCATTAAACGCTCTTATCTTTTCGATGATTATATTGTCGTGAGTCCTAGTATTTGGTGGGATGATCGTTCCCTATTGCTTGAGGAGCCGACAGTGACAGACGATCCACATTTGTATGTTACCGTGGGAGATGAAGCTCAAACAATGGTGGAAGGAACCGTGGAAATTTATTCCAAGATGAAGCATATTGTGACACCTGGCAACGCCTATTATAAGAAGATTGAAGGTCAAAATCACAATGATGTATTCCATAGTGGGGTTTATGAAGCATTTAAAGCTCTGCACAAGAAGCCTGAAACTTCCACATCTCCCGAATAAGAAATTAGTTAGCTATTCTCTGAACTTATATGAAAATTTTCCAGAACCAATTAGAATTCAAACGTGAGAGCGGAAGCTTCACTGCCATTCTTTGTGGTGTAACTGGAAACTTGGAAACCCTCGACGCAGAAATGGGCAATTATTTATCCAAAAATGAAATCGAGGTTGCGATGAAATTTGGAGGTAAAAAGCGTCGTTTGACCTATTTACTCGGAAGATTTGCCGCGAAAGAAGCTCTCTCATCACTTTTAGGAAGTGCATCAAAAACAGATATTGAAGTACGGGCAGGCATTTTTGGACAGCCAGTCGTGGTGTATGATGGCAAGAAACAAATAGCCGTAAACATTGCAC
>JBLHON010000338.1:0-4017 GCA_047621865.1 Crocinitomicaceae bacterium
ACCACCTTAAAGATAAGAACATAGGGAGTATTGCACGCGTGATCTCCGCGGCGGAAAATTTCGCAAAAGAGTCGGCTGAAGTTATGGCTGAGGTGCATAAAATGGCAGAGGCTGTTGCGATTCCAGTCCTTGGGATTACAGGAACTGGAGGTTCAGGGAAATCATCATTAGTAGACGAATTAGTTCGACGGTTTTTGGTTGATTTTAAAGAGAAAACGATTGCAGTTGTTTCCGTAGATCCATCTAAACGTAAAACGGGTGGAGCATTATTGGGAGACCGAATTCGGATGAATTCAATTAAAGATGACCGTGTCTATATGCGTTCATTGGCAACGCGTCAATCCAATTTAGCCTTGTCAAAACATGTTGCTGAGGCGATAAATGTCTTAAAGGCTGCCGAATACGATTTGATCATTCTCGAAACATCGGGGATTGGTCAATCTGATACAGAAATTCTAGATCATTCAGACCTTTCGCTCTACGTGATGACCCCAGAATATGGAGCAGCAACTCAGTTGGAGAAGATTGATATGCTCGATTTTGCAGATGTAATCGCACTCAATAAATTCGATAAAAGAGGTGCTTTGGATGCTGTACGCGACGTGCGAAAACAATATCAACGCAACCATAATCTGTGGGAGGAGAAAGTAGATTCTATGCCTGTTTATGGCACAATTGCTTCTCAATTTAACGATCCAGGGATGAATACCTTATATAAGGTGATCATGGATAAGGTTGTTGAGAAAACTGGAGCAAAACTGGAGTCGACATTCAAGATTACAGATGAAATGTCAGAGAAAATATTTGTAATTCCACCTGATCGTACACGCTATCTTTCTGAAATTTCTGAAGGCAATAGAAGCTATAACAAGTGGGGAGAAGAACAAGTAAAAGTTGCCAATAAATTATATGGTCTTCAAATGTCGATTGAGTCGATGAAGTCGTCAGGCTTGGAGGATAAAGATAGATTGATCAAAGGTTTGCAAGAAGCGTTCGAATTGGAGAAATTGAACTTCGATCCTAAGAACATGGCTCTTATTGAGACATGGGAAGCGAAAAAGAAATTGTACAAAGAGCCCGTTTTTAAATTTAAAGTGCGGGATAGGGAATTATCAATTCAAACGCACACAGAATCACTCTCGCATTCGCAGATTCCAAAAATTTCCATGCCCAGATATTCTGGTTGGGGAGATATTCTACGTTGGTCATTGCAAGAAAATGTACCGGGTGAATTCCCGTTTACAGCTGGACTTTTTCCATTCAAAAGAGAAGGGGAGGACCCAACGCGCATGTTTGCAGGAGAAGGTGGACCTGAACGTACCAATAAACGCTTTCACTATGTCAGTTTGGGCATGCCCGCAAAACGTCTTTCAACAGCATTTGATTCTGTAACGCTCTATGGAAACGACCCAGGGCTGCGACCAGATATTTATGGGAAAATCGGAAACGCAGGAGTTTCTATCTGTTGTTTGGACGATGCGAAAAAACTCTACTCTGGATTCGATTTATCAGATCCAAAGACATCTGTTTCGATGACAATCAATGGTCCAGCTCCAATGTTGCTAGGATTCTTCATGAATGCCGCGATCGATCAAAATTGTGAGAAGTACATCAAGGAAAATGGACTTGAAAGAGAAGTTGAAGCGAAAATTGCCGCGACATACAAGAAAATGGGAACGGCTCGTCCAAAGTATCAAGGTGAATTACCGGATGGAAATGATGGCTTGGGCTTGATGCTCCTCGGGTCAACTGGTGATCAGGTTTTGCCCGCAGATATTTATTTGGACATTAAAACAAAAACATTAACTCAAGTTCGCGGAACAGTTCAAGCAGATATCCTCAAAGAAGATCAAGCACAGAACACGTGTATTTTTTCTACTGAATTCGCTTTGCGATTAATGGGAGATGTTCAAGAGTACTTTATAAATAATGGAGTGCGTAATTTCTATTCAGTTTCGATCTCTGGATATCACATTGCCGAGGCTGGCGCGAATCCAATCACCCAACTCGCGTTTACCCTTGCAAATGGATTCACGTATGTGGAGTATTACCTGAGTCGAGGAATGGATATCAACGATTTTGGACCAAACCTGTCTTTCTTTTTCTCGAACGGAATTGATCCAGAATATGCAGTAATTGGCCGTGTAGCACGAAAGATTTGGGCAAAAGCACTCGCAAAAAAATATGGCGCCAACAAACGAGCACAGATGCTGAAGTATCATATTCAAACTTCAGGGCGCTCATTACACGCGCAAGAAATTGATTTCAACGACATTCGTACAACCCTTCAGGCGTTGTACGCAATCTATGATAACTGCAATTCCTTACATACGAATGCCTATGATGAGGCGATCACAACACCTACAGAAGAATCCGTTCGACGGGCAATGGCAATTCAACTCATCATCAATCGCGAACTTGGCTTGGCGAAAAATGAGAATCCACTTCAAGGAGCATTCATCATTGAAGATCTCACTGATTTAGTGGAAGAAGCTGTTTTGGCAGAGTTTGATAGAATCACGGAACGAGGTGGTGTGCTTGGAGCGATGGAAACAATGTATCAGCGTTCTAAAATTCAGGAAGAATCCCTCTACTATGAAACATTAAAACATTCGGGTGAATTTCCGATCATTGGGGTAAATACTTTCCTCAGTTCAAAAGGATCGCCAACAGTTTTACCAAAAGAAGTGATTCGTGCAACAGAAGAAGAAAAACAGTATCAAATTGAAATGCTGAATTCATTGCACGCCTCACACGAAGCGGCAACAAAAGAAGGTCTTCGTGCCATTCAAAAGTCAGCCATTCAAAATGAAAATATGTTTGAGAAGATGATGGAAATAAGTAAATCAGCATCCCTTGGACAAATTACAGATGCCCTCTTTGAAGTAGGCGGCCAATATAGAAGGAATATGTAGAGGAAGGCGAAGCCTTCAGACACGCTGCGCTTTAGATTATTGGATTTTTAGACACGCTTCGCTTTGGACTTGATTTAGCTTCGAAGAATCAACATCACGTAGAACTCCCATGTCGTTCTCGATACATTTCTCTTAAAGAGAAACATTCGAACTGACATGAATTCCAAACAATCGGAAAATCGAAAAGCGAGCTCCAACGCTGAAGCTTTCTCCGGCGGCCGAAGCCTCTGGCGAAGGACTCGGCGAAAGAGTAAGCGTTCTACAATCTGCCTTTCCAACAATCCAATAATCTAACGATCCAACAATCCCTCTTCAACCATTAATCCACGTTCAATCGGATAATCGAAAAGCGAGCTCCTACGCTGAAGCTTTCTCTGGCGAAAGAGTAAGCGATCTACAATCGGCCTTTCCAACAATCCAATAGCCCTCCTTAGAAATACCATAATCAATTCAATTTATTCTTTGTATTTGCAGATCATCTTCCTAACTTGTGCACGTCTAAGTGATTGTTGATGATATTCGAGAGTCAATATTAGACTCTAAACTATGGAATTATGAAAAAACTACTTGTAGCAACATTGTTGCTCTCTGCGTCAACTGGTATTGCGCAGCAAATGACTCTTAATCCGGACGTCGAGCCGGTCGTGACGACAAACGAATTTGGTCAGACCGTGACAATGCTTAAGGCGACAAGCCATGGAGTGACTCCTCCAGCATCTGAATGGCCAGTGGCAACAGAAGCTGAGCTTAAAGAAATGCACAGCAGAAAGATCCCAAATAATTTTGATCGTGACGCTTACCTTGAAGCACAGGACGTTTTCGTAAATGACCCTGTACGTCAAGATGAACAAGGAACACGTGCAATGCGTGCACCTATCGAAAATTGGAATGGACAATCTGGAGCATTTCCACCAGATCCTAGTGGAGCAGCTGGTCCTGACCATTATGTGCAAGCAGTGAACTCAACATATCGCGTATTTAGTAAATCGGGTGTTGGACTAACTGGTGCTCTTACTCTTAATTCCGTTTGGGGAATTAGTGGTGGTGGAGATCCTATCGTAATGTATGATAGACATGCTGATCGATGGTTTATTTCTCAATT
>JBLHON010000339.1:0-3987 GCA_047621865.1 Crocinitomicaceae bacterium
TCAATTTTACTCAACATGGCCTTGGCATCGTCAAAAAGACTTCGAGCCTCTTCACCAACAACCTCATCTGTGAGAATATTAGGATAGCGTCCGGCCAATTCCCACGTGCGGAAAAATGGCGTCCAATCGATATAAGGAGCTAATTCTGTGACAGTTGCCGTAATATCTTGAATCCCAAGCAGATTTGGCTTCGCGATAGTTTCACTCTCCCAGTCAATCTGAAATTTATTTGCGCGTGCTTGATCTAACGTCAGAATTTCCTTCTGTGCACGATGTTTTGCATGATGCACACGCATGCGTTCATACTCGATTCGAGTTGCTTCAACAAATGCTCCTTTTCGATCACTCAAAAGTTGCTCTACTACTGTTACTGATCTCGAAGCGTCCAATACATGAATCGTTTGATCCTTTTTGAAATGCTCGTCAATTTTAACTGCTGTGTGTACTTTAGAAGTTGTAGCACCTCCTATCAATAAAGGAATAGAAAGGTTCGCGCGCTCCATTTCTTTTGCAACAGTCACCATTTCATCAAGTGATGGTGTGATTAAACCACTCAATCCAATTACGTCGACCCCCTGTTTAATTGCCTCAGCAATAATTCGTTCTGCTGGCACCATCACTCCAAGGTCAACTATTTCGTAATTGTTGCATCCAAGGACAACACCAACAATGTTTTTTCCAATATCATGTACATCTCCCTTAACTGTTGCCATGAGAATTTTCCCTGCAGTTGATCGCTCGCTCCCGTCTTTCTCTTCTTCAATGAAGGGCAAGAGATAGGCCACGGCCTTTTTCATAACACGCGCAGATTTAACTACTTGAGGCAAGAACATTTTTCCACTGCCAAAGAGATCTCCAACGACATTCATTCCATCCATTAATGGACCTTCAATTACTTCTATCGTGCGTTTATAATGATGCCTACATTCTTCTGTATCCTCTACAACGAAATCTGTATTTCCTTTAACAAGCGCATATTTCAATCGTTCTTGGACACTTGTTTCCCTCCATGATAAATCCACCACACGAACTTTCCCTTCCCCACTAACAGTAGAGGCGAATTCAAGTAAGCGATCAGTTGCATCCGCCCGTCTATTCAAGAGTACATCTTCTACAAAATCAAGAAGTTCCTTGTCTACATTATCATAAATCTCGAGCATGGAAGGATTCACAATCCCCATATCCATACCATTTTGAATTGCATGATAAAGGAAGGCAGCGTGCATTGCTTCGCGAACAACATTATTCCCACGAAAAGAAAAGGAAACATTCGAAACTCCTCCACTTACATGTGCACCAGGTAAATTTTCACGAATCCATTTCGTCGCTCTGAAGAAGTCAAGTGCATTGTTATCGTGTTCACTCATTCCCGTTGCAACAGGGAATATATTTGGATCGAAAATAATATCTTCTTTCGCGAAACCTACTTCATCAACAAGAATTCGATAAGATCGCTCACATATTTCAATTCTTCTTTCGTAGCTATCAGCTTGTCCGTCTTCGTCAAAAGCCATTACAATTACTGCAGCCCCGTATCGTTTTACTTTTCCAGCTTGCTCTTTAAATTGCTTCTCCCCTTCTTTCAAGGAGATCGAATTTACGACCCCTTTTCCCTGCACGCATTGGAGTCCAGCTTCGATTATTTCCCATTTCGAACTATCTATCATTACGGGCACACGGGCAATATCTGGCTCTGCTGCGATCAAATTCAAGAAACGCACCATCGCCTCTTTTCCATCGATCATTCCCTCATCCATATTGATATCAATGATCTGTGCTCCACCTTCAACTTGCTCGCGGGCAACACTCAAGGCTTCATCAAATAACTCCTCTTTGATCAATCGTAGAAACTTTCGCGATCCTGTTACATTGGTTCGTTCTCCAATGTTGACAAAATTGCTTTCTCCTGTAACGATTAAGGGTTCTAATCCGGATAATTTTAAAGTCGGTTTCGAATTATCCGGCATATTCTACAATTTTTCTTGGTGAATAATTCGCCGCCAAATCGGCAATTGCTTTAATGTGCTCGGGGGTTGTACCACAACATCCTCCTATAATATTTACCAAATTTTCATCCATAAATTCTTTGATTTGCTCTGCCATCAGTTCTGGTGTTTCCTCATACTCACCAAATTCATTGGGAAGTCCAGCATTTGGATGAGCACTCACACCAAAAGGCGCTTTTTTATTCAATACTTGCAAATAAGGTCTCATCATTGAGGCTCCAAGCGCGCAATTCAAGCCAACTGTGAGCAAATCCATGTGTGACACTGAAATCAGAAATGCTTCAGTAGTCTGTCCAGTAAGCGTACGTCCACTCTGATCTGTGATTGTTCCTGAGACCATGATTGGAACTTTTCTGCCAAATTCTCCAAAGGCTTCGTCGATCGCGAACAATGCTGCTTTCGCGTTCAAGGTGTCGAAAACGGTTTCAACCAATAATAAATCTACTCCACCTTCAAGAAGTGCGAGTGCTTGCTGTTTATAAGCAACAACTAATTCTGCAAATGAGATGGCACGAAATCCTGGGTCATTCACATCTGGCGAGATGGAAGCAGTTCTATTTGTCGGTCCCATTGAGCCTGCAACGAATCGTGGCTTGTTTGGTTCGCGAGCTGTGAATTCATCAGCAACCTCACGGGCAATTTTTGCACTTTGAAAATTAATGTCGTAAACTGCTGACTCCAGTCCATAATCAGCCTGAGCAACAGTTGTCCCCGAGAAGGTATTTGTTTCGGCAATATCTGCACCAGCCGCGAAGTATTGTGCGTGAATATCTTTGATGATTTCAGGTCGCGTTAACGATAATAAATCATTATTCCCTTTCAATGAAGAGGGATGGTTCTCGAACCACCCCTTTCTAAAGTCCTCTTCCTCCAACGCGTGTCGTTGAATCATAGTACCCATTGCACCATCAAGTACAAGAATACGCTCGCGCAATATCGATTGTAGATCAGTCATTATTATATGTTTTTATACGAAGAAGAGTGAAGAATAACTATCACAAACTTATCTCTACTCGGCAAATTGCTGAGACTGGATTTGGCACCTTTTTCAATTCTAGAATCGAATCGAAGAGGTTGCCAAGGTTTCGCAGGGCCTATCCCTCCACCTTTCTTCATAAGTTTTATATCTAAAGAACTGAGTCAAAGGTAAAGTGAATATTATTGGTTTCAAAGGCATTTCTAAAATCTTACGTAACTTAGTAGTACCAGCTATGAAAACATCTTTTTACATCCTCGTTAGTTTCCTACTTGTTGCGAGTACAAGTACGGCACAAATATTCACAGATTCTGATCTACCAATAGTCGTTATCACCACACAAGGTGGGGCTCCAATTATTGACGATCCACGTGTCATTGCACATATGGGTGTGATTGATAATGGCCCAGGAATTCGAAATTACCTAACAGATCCTTATACGAATTATGATGGACGGATTGAAATTGAAATTCGTGGTTCTACTTCCCAACAATATCCAAAGAAAGGATATGCTCTTGAAACTCAGGATAGCCTAGGAGCAAATGCTCAGGTTGCAATTCTGGGCATGCCTGTTGAAAACGACTGGATTTTGTACGGCCCCTATCCAGATAAGACAATGATTCGGAATGTATTGACATTTGATCTCGCCAGACAGATGGGTCATTATGCCTCCAATACTCGTTATTGTGAATTGACCATTAATGGCGATTATCGCGGGGTATATGTGATGATGGAGAGAATTAAACGAGATAATGACCGAGTTGTTATTGAGGATGTGCACGTTCCAAATTTATGGAATGACACGCTCACTGGTGGTTATATTGTAAAGGTTGATAAGTTGACTGGGGAAGTTGGATATTCATGGGAATCAAACTATGATAATGAGGTTGTTTTCCAATTTCACGATCCTGAATTTGATGAGTTGAATTCATTCCAAGCTAGTTATATGGAGGATTATATTGGTGAGTTCGAGGATGCAATTTGGGGACCTCAATTTGACGATCC
>JBLHON010000340.1:0-3971 GCA_047621865.1 Crocinitomicaceae bacterium
TTGTGAACGGATTGCTACTTTCTGGAACGATTACAAAATCTTCCAGTCAAATTCAAGAGGAGATAAACTCGCTTGGTGGATTTATAGAAACAGGAATCTCAGTAGAAAATTCCGTAATCTCCATTTACTGTCTTCGCGAGTACCTTTCTTCGATTTTCAACACTGCTCTAGATGCCATTCAGGGAGTTGTTTTCGACCCCAAAGAAGTGAGCGAATATTTGGCTGATCGCACCCAATCTTTGCGAATTAATAAAGAAAAGGTAGGTTTCCTTGCACAGCAAAAATTTAGAGAAAAATTATTTTCTTCAAACGCCCTCTATGCCTCGACAGTTACTGAGCAGGACATTGAAAATGTAACACTCGAAAATTTACAAGCATTTCATGCTCAGTATTATTTAAAAGGATTGACCAAAATCGTTATTGTAGGTGATCTTGAGGAAACAGTAATCAATCAAATTATTGAAGCTACTCGTTTAATGTCTGCGGAAAATCTTGCCGATTTTGATTCAAATTTAGTGCATACACTTGGAACTCTAGAGCAGAAAAAAGAGGGAGCAGTTCAATCAGCAATTCGTGCAGGAAGGATTCTTTTCAATAAAAATCATCCGGATTTCCTCGATTTTCTCATCTTGAATACCATTTTAGGGGATTATTTTGGAAGTCGCCTCATGACAAACATTAGAGAAGACAAAGGATATACCTATGGAATTGGTTCAATGGTTGCCGAGCTCAATGGAACTGGATACTTTTTGATTGCTACTGAAGTTGGGACTGATGTAAAAGATGCAACTATTAAGGAAATCCAGATTGAGATTCAACGACTCCATGACGAATTGGTGCCAGAAGATGAAATCCAACTTGTTAAGAATTATATGCTTGGTCAGCTACTTAAGAGTGCAGATGGACCTTATGCCATGACAGATCTCTTTTTAAGTGCGGAAGTTCATGGCAAGTCACTTGACTTTTACAATGAGGCGCTAAACTCCATACAGGGGATCACTTCAGCTCGAATTCAAGAGCTCGCGAAAAAGTACTTACAGTGGGATGAATTTGCTATTGTATCAGTTGGCTAGACTCAATTCGCAACCATATTAATAAACCTTTCGTCTTCATACTACGTGTGCTCTTTTTTCGTTATACGAACATGAAACAAATATTACTCCTTTTACTGATCTGTTTTTCCTCCGTTTTTTACGGTCGGGCTTCGCATGTCATGGGGGGCGATATCACATGGACGTGTCAGGGAGGAGACTATGTATTTCAATTGGTTTTTTACCGCGATTGTAATGGTGCTCCAGTAAATACTGTGAATGAAACTATTGATGTTTGGGGACATCCCACTCTCTCGTCTTTTATCTTAAATTTTATATCGAGAACGGATATATCGCCATTGTGTACTGAAGTTCCAGGTGGGCCAATTGCCTTAGATTGTGGTGTTGGAGCTAGTGGTGGGAACGGAATTGGGGCAATCGAAAAAGTAATTTATAGAAGTAATCCAATTGCTCTAGTAGGCGTGCCACCTGCTAGTGGTTGGGTTTTTACCTATCAGAACTATTCCAGGAATCCATCGATTGTGAATTTGGTTGACCCAAGTACCATGGGGATGACGATCACTTCGAAAATGTTTGCAATTCCAGGAGGTGCAGGAGGATGTATCGATAATTCTCCGCAA
This sequence comes from Crocinitomicaceae bacterium, assembly GCA_047621865.1. GTDB lineage: Bacteria > Bacteroidota > Bacteroidia > Flavobacteriales_D > Crocinitomicaceae > UBA4466. The sequence goes on from JBLHON010000340.1 coordinate 1,673, forward strand.
TTTTTGCAAGATCCTTATTTTGTGAGTTGCGTGAGCGACCCATATATCTACAACACAAATGCAGTAGATCCAGATTTAGATTCAATGCATATCTCTTTTGGTGCCGCTCTCGATCATTTCCCATCTGCCGCCTATAATCCTCCAATAAGTCCAGCGGCACTTTTATATGAACCTGGATTTTCGGCTACATCACCTACACCAGGACCCTCTATGAATGCAGGAAATATTACGGCACAAGTGAATCAAAGTTCTGGGGAGATTACCTTTCTCTCGAATAATGCAGGAAGCTATGCTGTGAAGATTATCGCAAGATCTTATCGAAATGGTGTTCTCATAGCAGAAGTAGATCGCGAAATCCAACTAATTGTGACGAACTGTGTTGGAACCAATACTGCACCAGTAATAACAGGTCCATTTGGTGGATTATTTGAAACAACCGTCAATGCAGGTGATCTCGTCAATTTCGATTTGACTTCCACAGATGTTGAACTCTTACAGGATGGATCACCTCAAAATAATCATTTATCTGCCTCTGGATTGATGTTCGGAACTAATTTCACAAGTAATGTAGGATGTTTGATTGCTCCTTGTGCAACCTTGAATGCAACACCATTAATTACAATGTCACAGGGCGTTACAACTACCTTTGATTGGCAAACAGACTGCGATCATCTCGTAACACAATTTGGGGGAACAGAAGATTTCGTTCCCTACCATTTCGTATTCAAAGTACAAGATGATTATTGTCCAGTTCCAAAAGTGACCTATGCTACGATAACCATCAATGTATTGAACCCTGGAGTTATTCAGGCGCCAGCAATTAACTGCATTCAATCTGATGGAACAGGTGATGTTACAATAAGTTGGAATCCTGTTGCTGATCCACTTGGCACCTTTACAGAATATCAAATTTATACAGAGCAATTAGGTCTTATTGCTACGATTCCAGCAATTGGGACTGCATCATACACGGATCTAGGAGTTGCACAAGCCAACGATTACTTCATTGCTGTAGCCTCAGGTTGTGATGGGAATAGTCTTCAATACAGTGATACAATCAAGAACATTTTTCTAGATGTCTCGAACCCATCAAATGGAACAGCTGTTCTTCAATGGAATAATCCAGTGAATCCAGCACTTCCTAGTATGAATGCTTATTATCACATCTATCGCGAATATCCTGCGGGAATCTGGACGCTCTATGATAGCGTGCCTTATGGATCTACATTTTTGATTGATACTATTGATATTTGTGATACTTTTCTGAATTATCAAATTGTCTTACCTAATCAACCCTGTGACTATACATCAAATATAGTTGGCGATCAGTTTCAGGACATGATGACCCCTGATATTCCCATCATTAATTTTGTGACTATTGATACGGCCACGAATCTTACGACAATTTCTTGGAATGAAAATGCACAACCTGACACCTATGGTTACGTAATTTATACAATGGATGAATTTGGATTCATCGTCAATCTGGATACTGTCTGGGGAATTGGTACTACCTTTTACGTTCACGATACAATTACAACAACAGGTGCTTTGACGTATTCTGTGGCTGCCTTTGATTCTTGCTGGACTCCCGGGGTTCCGCCTACACATCAAACATCAGCAAAAGCTGAGCTCCATACAACAGCCTTTGTTTCATCCACATTGGATATTTGCAGCAAAACAGTAACACTCAATTGGTCGCCATATATAGGATGGTCAGATTTGGATCATTATGAGATCATTGGTAAATGGGATGGACAACCTTGGATAACACTTGGAACTACCACGGCTACATCACTCCCAGTGACAGTTAATGAAGGGAAAAATTATTGCTTTGTCATACGATCCGTTACCGCAACTGGAGTCGAATCCTTCTCAAATATCTCATGCATTTTTATTGCTACCCCGATCAGGCCAGCCTTCAACTACTTGCGAGTAGCAACAGTTTATGACGGACACATTAAATTACGCCATCATATTGATAACACAGTGGCAATACAGGCTGTTTCATTTCAACGAAAAGACGATGAAACTGGTTTATTTGAAGAAATTGCTCGAATTCCAGTGACCTCTAACTTGATCACTGTAGTAGATGATGAAGTTGATGTCCATGAAAAGTCATTTACCTATCGCGCGCAAACAGTCGATAGTTGCGGATTTCTAGCGGAAATTTCAAATGAAGCAAAAACTATTTTCCTAGAGGTCCAACTAGATGATGTTGCCAAAAAGGTCTACATTAATTGGAGTCCTTATAGCGAATTCAATGGATCCATAAAGGCTTACAATGTATATCGAATAA
>JBLHON010000341.1:0-3959 GCA_047621865.1 Crocinitomicaceae bacterium
AACGGAAACTGAACTAATAAAATTGATGAAAATGAAATTTGCGAAAACACTTATTGTAGCGGCAACTCTCCTAATAGGATTCACTTCAACTGCGCAAGATGATCCTGATCGTGAGTGTAAACGAATGCGCTTCTTGGCAGGAGAAGCTGTAACAGCTGAAAATTATATTGATGCTACCAAATACTATCACCTCGCAGAAAAATTGTGTGGTCCATTTGACGCTCCAAATTTTGAACGTCTAATTGGAAGTTTGACAAATGCGATCAATGGGATTGTAGATGAAAAGGCAAAGTTGCCTTACTACGATTCAATTATTTCGGCATATGAACGACAAACAGCTGCAGGTTTTTACAAAGAAGAAAGCGACTTTGCCTTAGCAACTCATTTATTAATGATTGAAAATCCTAATCGTAAGAAAGCTGACACGCTTTACCGAAGAGGAATCAAGGCTGCGGGAACTAGCACACTTGAAGGATACGTTTCGTATTTCTATTACAATGTGTACATGATTTACTATGACGCAACTGGTGAGGAGCAAACTGCATGGAAAAAACGAATGATCTCTGATTACTTCGATATGTCGAAACTTGTTACCGCGGCAAAAATGTCAGCACAAACACAAGAATCGTTGACAAGCTACTTGAATTATGTGGTTGAATCATGTGAAGACATTCTTCCAGAGGTTCCTGGATTTCTGGAATCATTGCCAAAAGATCCAGAGGCTAAAAAAACAGCTATTAATGACATGATTACCTTATTGGAGTCAAAAGATTGTACGAGTTCTGATGAATTCATGAACTTGGTTGACACCTTGATTGGAGTTGATCCAAACTCGATAGAGACCTTGGAGGTGAAGGCAAAACTATTGATGGCACAAAACAAATGCAACGAAGCCATAGAGGTATATAAGCAAATCAAATCAGTCACTGAAGATGCTGACAAGAAGCACGAGATGCAATACAACATCACGTATTGTCTGTTTAAAATGGGTTCTTACGCGTCTGCTTATAGCTCTGCAATGAGTGTAGGAGGTAAGTTCAAAGGAGATGCCTTGGTAATTGCTTCAGATTGTGTTGCAAGACGAGCAAATAGCTGTGGAGTGAGTACATTCGAACGTGATTGTAACTACCTCTATGCTGCTCAACTAGCAGCTCAGGGACAAGCCAATGGTGGTAACGCAGGAAATCGCGTTGCTAGCTTTAACGCAAATGCGCCTACAGCTGATGAAAAATTCAACGAAGGTAATCCTTCTTCTGTTACACTCTCATGCTATGGAGTCACTGTGAATCCATAAAACGGAGATGAAACACTATAAATCAACATTATTTTACTGGATACCTGTCATTCTATTGGCAGGTATTCTTTTTTCCTGTGTAAATGATTTAGACACAATCCAAAAGGTCACCTATGATCCTAAGGCGCCTGATGAGGTAGCAACCAATCTCGAAGTATACTTTACTGATTCTGGTTACGCACGCGTTCGGATTTTTGCAGATCTCGCTGAAACTTTCCACAAGCCAGAGCACCTGATCAAGTTAAAAGATCATGTAGTTGTTGAGTTTTACTCGGAAAAAGGCGAAATCATTTCACGATTGGAGGCGAAATATGGAGAAGTGAATCAAGAAACAGGACTGATGATGGTCAGAGACTCTGTAGTCCTAAGGAATTTGAAGAAGAAACAATACATGGAAACAGAAGAGTTGTTTTACAATCAAAAGGACAGCACTGTGTACACCGAAAAATTCGTAACCATTAAAAAAGAAGGCAAGGGCGTAATTGGGAGTGGTAAAGGGATCAAAACCTCGCACTTCTTTGATGCGGGTAATGTAAAAGGTGATATTTTACATCCAGTCGGGAAACTCGATTTCTCAGAAGATTGAGTACTTTTGTACAAATCATTCATATGCACGGGTACAATAAAATCATGCTTTACTTCTGGCTCTTCATTGGAGTGTTTCTCACAATCGCCATTACGTACTTGGGCATTACAGATGGCTTCAGCAAATGGATGACCTCGTATATTTTTGCAATTCTCTGCTTTCTCATGTTTTTTGTCCGTCGTTGGATGATGCGTAGAATGGAGCGTCACATGCAATTTCTCGCTGAACAGGAAAAAGAGAAACAAGGAGCTCAAGAATAGCCAATTGAGGTCGAATTCTCTCCCGTTTATCATCCGAATCGTTAATTTATCCTCATTCCAGCCACACTGCTGTCATTCTTGCATGCTTACCTGAAGCATTTCCTTATTTTTGATTTCAAAGACACTTGAAGTGTTACTATCTGAATTTAGCTCGTTCACTTTGTAACTTTTAAATGATTAATAGGTCTTATACGAGATGAAAGTACACTATCTTCTTCTTCCAATCCTTCTTCTTCTCAGCACTGCCAGTGCTTGGAGCCAACAGCTATTGAGTGGAGTTATCTCGGATGAACAAGGTTTGTCGATCCCATCTGTAAAAATCTATGCTAAAAACGATGCTGATTTACGAACTATTGCTGATGATCAGGGCTATTATGAAATGCGCTTAGTAGAAGGTGAATATTTCTTGGTGATTACTGCACTAGGCTATGACGATCGAGAAGTTTACATCACTATTAACAATGAAGCTCAAGAAAAGAACATCACACTTTTCGCAACGAAAATTCAAGATCTTGAATCCATAAGTTTCAGTGCTAAGAAATCAAATCCCGGTCGAGATATCATGCTCAAAGTAGTAGCAAAACGCGATGAAATTAATCCTTGGAGTCGACCTCATACAGTGGAAGGATATATTCGAGCTACAGAGAAAATCAATCGCAAGGAGAACAAAAAGAAAGACGATAAGAAAAAGAAGAATGATGATGCTGAAGAATCAAGTGATCCAGATGGCATTATTGATCCTTTTGCCGAACAAAAGAAAGCTGATCAGAAATTAGCCAATGATATGAACCTCGTGGAATCGAATTTTACACGTCATTATGGTTCAAAAAACAAGGTTAAAGAAATTCGAAATGCCTATGAGTTGAGAGGAAATAAGCGGAACTTCCTCTATTATATCACCACAGTGAAATCGAATTTTAATTTCTTTCAGAACCTAATGCACGTCGACGACCTGCATCAAACACCTGTAAGTTCACCTATCTCTGGCCCTGGAATCCTCTCTTATAAATATCGTTTGGATGATCAGTACATAGAAAATGGTCGCAAGATTCACAAGATTAAAATCATCCCTCGAAATACGGCAACAACAACCTTGGAAGGTTACATCTATGTGATCGACTCAGTTTGGCTCGTACAGAAGCTAGATCTAACGATGGAAAAGGGAAATTTGCTCGTCTATGATTACTTTGACATAAAGCAAGAGTTTGATCATCCAGGAGATTCAATGTGTGTCCTGACCAGGCAAGTGTTGGATTATGGCGTGAAATTCAATTCTCAAACGTCTGTTTGTACAACTGTTGCCACTTTTTCAGATTACAATTTTGAACCTAATTTCCCTCCAAAGTTCTTTGGGAATGAAGTTGCGACTACCACGAAAGAGGCGTATGACAAGGACAGCACTTTTTGGAATGAAAGCAGAACGGAAGTTCTTACTGCTGAAGAGCAACGTTACATTATCGTTAAGGACAGTATTCACGATGCACACAATCGCGTAGAATACTTGGATTCAGTGGATGCAGATTTTAATAAGATCACAGTCCTCAAAGTGCTTTGGTTTGGTATTGATCACCGCAATCGCGCGAAGAAAACACAATGGTCGTTCAACTCTCTTGCTGGATTGATTCAACCAATTTATATTGCGGGACCACGTATTGAACCAGGCTTTGATTTCTTCAAGAAATGGGAAAATGAACGCACATTTGACTCTTATACAAATATGTCTGTTGGCGTTTTAAATGGCGATATCAAAGGATCAGTATGGGGAGCATATCGTTACGACCCATTTCACTTCGGGACTGTGAGTGCTCGCTTCTCGCAT
>JBLHON010000342.1:0-3943 GCA_047621865.1 Crocinitomicaceae bacterium
AAGCTTTGAATTGAATCTTCGTGACGAGACCCATATTACGGCTGTTAAATCAGATCATACTATTCCAATAGTGCACCTCTTCATTTTTAACTATTTACTCGTTATTGATCATTTCACAAATGAGGGTACTGTGATCGAAAACAGTTTGACATCTAGTTTCGAGTCAAAAAGGATTGAAAATTTATTTCAACGAAATAGCATCATTGAATTACCCTTCGAAATTTTGGGCGATGAGCAATCAGATTATTCGGACGATGAATTCACTGCTTTAGTTGAAACTGCGAAGGAGCATTGCAAGCGAGGAGATGTTTTTCAATTGGTTCTTTCGAATGCATTCCAGCAAGCATTTTTTGGCGACGACTTTCAGGTTTACAGACAATTGCGCCGCCTAAATCCATCGCCCTATCTTTTCTACTTTGATTTTGAATCTTATCGATTATTTGGTTCATCCCCAGAAGCACAATTGATCATTAAAGATGGAAAGGCGGAGATTCACCCAATTGCTGGTACAATTCCAAAAACGGGAATCGCAGAAGAAGATAATGCTCAATTGGAATTTCTATTGAAGGACGAGAAAGAAAATGCTGAGCACACCATGCTTGTTGACTTGGCAAGAAATGATTTAAGTCGTGATTGCACATCAGTACAAGTTGAAACTTATAAGGAGGTTCAACATTTCAGTCATGTTACCCATCTTGTATCCAAAGTTACTGGGGATCTCGAGAAATCAAATGCATTTGAAGCCTTGTGTCATTCCTTTCCAGCGGGAACATTATCGGGAACGCCAAAGCCACGAGCATTGGAATTAATTCATCGTTATGAACGTTCCAGTCGAGAATTTTATGGAGGTACTTTGGGAATGATCTCGGCTAATGGTGATGTAAATACGGCAATCGTTATTCGAAGTTTTCTAAGTCAGAATAACGTTTTGCATTATCGCGCTGGAGCGGGCATAGTTCTCGACTCAATACCTGAGAAAGAAACACAGGAAGTTCACCATAAATTACGCGCACTCCGCACGGCAATCGCTCGGACTTGCGCACACTATTCAACACAAAAAGAAAGCATCAAATGAAACGTATAACAGTTATAGACAATTACGATTCGTTCGTATTTAACCTCGTTCGCTACCTGAAAGAATCAGGCTGCGAAGTTGACGTTCAACGCAATGACCAATTGAATTTTGCGGAAATAGGGCAGTCAGACGGGATTTTAATCTCTCCTGGACCGGGCATTCCAAGTGAAGCAGGTCAGCTCATGGAAGCCATATCACTCTTTAGTGGAACAAAAAACATTCTTGGAGTTTGCTTGGGACATCAAGCACTTGCAGAGTCATTTGGTGGAAGCATTGAGCAATCACAAAAAGCAGTTCACGGAAAAGCATCCACAACATATGAACGAGAATCTTCAACCCTCTTTTCTAATCTTCCAAGCTCGTTTGAAGTTGGTCGTTATCACAGCTGGCAGGTCCAGAAAGCACCTCTTGAATTCCGTGTAACAAGAGAAACATCTCAAGGCGAAATCATGGCTATGGAACATAAGGAACTTCCAATTTATGGAGTTCAATTTCATCCAGAATCGATTTTAACTCCAAACGGAAGAGCAATCATTAACAATTGGATAAACACATTAAAATGACAACAATACTTGACAAAATACTCGCACATGAACACCTTTCATTTGAGGAAGCGAAACACTTTATTTATGGAATTGAGGAAGAGCGCTACACCCAAGAAACGATTGCTGGAATTCTAGTTGGGATTCAAATGCGAGGAGTGCAATTGGTGGAACTTCGCGGTCTTCGGTCTGCCCTACTTGAACTCTGCGAACCTATAACGATTGAATCCGAAAATGCGATTGATCTTTGTGGAACAGGGGGTGATGGCAAGAACACATTCAATATTTCTACAACAGCTTCTTTCGTATTAGCTGGGATGGGTAAAAAAGTAATCAAGCACGGGAATTATGGCGTTAGCTCCTTGTGTGGATCTTCCAATGTATTGGAGGAAATTGGCGTTCAATTCACAACAAACTCTGGCATTTTACAAGATGAACTTGACCGTAAGAACATCTGCTTTCTTCATGCTCCACTTTTTCATCCAACAATGAAGAAGGTCGCATGTGCGCGCAGAAATCTTGGAATTCGAACCATTTTTAATTGCTTGGGGCCATTGGTAAATCCCGCGCAGCCAAAGTATCAGTTGACAGGAACCTACTCGCTTGAATTGGCCAAAATCTATCAGCATATTCTACAAAATGAACGTACTGATTTTGGAATCGCGTATGGCATGGACGGCTACGATGAAATTACCTTGACGAATGACACGCGACTCTTGGGAAAAACTGGAGACGAGATTCTCAATGCAGGATCATTTTCGGCGCAATCTCTTCAGCCTTCTCAGATTCATGCAGGAAAAACGGTGAAGAGTGCAGCGAAAATTATGAGCGGAATTCTAAGCGGAAAAGGTTCAAAAGAGCAAAATCAAGTTACTGCAGCAAATGTTGCAGCAGGATTACGTTTGTTCCATCCAGAGACATCCATTGAAGACCTCTATCAAGAGGCAATTAAATTTATCCAGTCTGGACATGCCAGTCAAATCATAAACTTGAACTAATGAAAACAATACTAGACCAAATCATAGAAACAAAGAAAGACGAAATTCGAGCACTTAAGGAAAGCTTCACTTATCGAGATTTTGAGGTTTCCCCCTACTTTACCATGCCATGTCGATCCATCTCTGAAGGATTGAAGAACGGTGGATTCGGAATTATCGCTGAGATGAAACGGAAATCTCCAAGTGCAGGAGTGATCAATGAAAAATTAGACGTTAAAGTACTGGCAAAAGCATATAAAGATGGAGGTGCAATCGCGATATCTTGTCTTACTGACTCCACTTACTTTGGTGGAAGTAATGAGGATATTGCTGTTATTCGAAAGGCTGTTGACTTGCCAATATTGCGCAAAGAATTCATTCTTGACGAACTACAATTGTTCGAATCAAAAGCAATTGGAGCAGATGCCATTTTGCTAATCGCGAGTGTTCTCAGTAAGGAAGAAGCACTTCATCTGACGATCATGGCCCAGCAGTTAGGCATGGAAGTACTGATGGAATTTCACGATCAGTCAGAACTGTTCAAACTCAATGAATTCGTCGACATCATTGGCATTAACAATCGAAATTTGCACGCTCAGAAGACGGACATTAATCAATCCTACGAGCTATTTAACTATTTGCCTTACGATCGAACGATAATTTCTGAATCTGGGATCAGTACTAACGAGGAGATAAATAAGCTTGCGGAACTTGGATATCATGGTGCCTTGATGGGCGAACGAATACTCAATGACCCTATGCCGAGTGATTTCATTGCCTCACTCACCCGTAAAAACAGCGTCCCATGTTTGTAAAAGTTTGCGGGATGAAGCACCCTCATCAAATTGCAGAATTGGATGAACTGGTAACGTTTATTGGTTTTATCTTTTATGAAAAATCGCCGCGATATGTTGAAGAGACAAGCGCGTTGAAACACGCAAATAAGGTTGGTGTTTTTGTTAATGCCGATTTGGCTGAGCTTCTAAATCAAGTGAAAAAGCACTCACTTGATTATGTGCAACTTCATGGAAATGAATCACCTGAATATTGCACAGCCGTACAGCCTTATGCGCGAATAATTAAGGCATTTGGAGTCAGGACAACAGAAGATTTTGCGCAAACAATTTCCTATGCTAATGTGGTAGATTATTTCTTGTTCGATACGAAAACACCTTCTTATGGAGGATCAGGGAAGAAATTCGATTGGACACATCTTCAGGCTTATTCTGGAAAAACACCTTTTCTGTTAAGTGGAGGAATTCAGCCAGATTCAATTGACGCTCTACTCGAAATCAATCATCCACAACTCGTTGGAGTAGATCTGAACAGTGGTTTCGAAGTAGATCCTG
>JBLHON010000343.1:0-3916 GCA_047621865.1 Crocinitomicaceae bacterium
CTTGGACATGAATCTATCACGACTACAGAGATTTACACTCATTTAGATCAACAATTCCTAAAAGATGCGATTATCTCATTTCATCCTAGAAATCAGGGAGACTGAATGACCTAATCACCTCTTCATGGGTCAGTAATAGTTAGATTGATCCAATAACCAGTGTTGCTTTGTCTTCATGAAAATTGCCTGAAATATCACCTTAGAATTTACAAATTGATCTTCATCATATTTATTCTCAATTTATTCTGATAATTTAATCTCTACATTAAAAACAAACTATGAGAATTGAAGAGATTATGAGTACGCCTGTAGTGATTACGCATCAAGGAGTGAAGGTGCAATATTTGAAGGATCTATTCATACGAAAGAATATCAGTGCTGTTCCTGTTCTTGAAGAAGATGGAGAAATCTCTGGAATTGTTTCATCGAGTGATCTAGTTGCTTGCCATGATGATTCACTATTGGTGAAAGATATAATGTCGAAACGGGTGCACATTGGAGTGAAAAACAATCAACTTCGTGATGCAGCTAAGGTGATGGTGAAGCATGGTGTTCATCATCTTGCAGTAATGGATGACGGAAAGGTTGTTGGGATGTTGAGTTCGATGGATATTGTGAAAGTGTATTCAGAAGAATAGCTAGGGAAGGCTAAATTGTCCATTTTGTCAAATCCCATATTTTCTAAATGTCAGATTGATTCTTGGATTCAAATATTTCGAATCCACTGGCAAACTGTGTTCATAATGCTCTTGACATCCATTTTTCATGACCACTAAACTCCCATGTTTTAGAAGCATGGGGGTCACGGTCATTGTTTCTTTCTCTCTCAAACAAAATTGTCGTTCTTCGCCAAGGCTAATTGATGGGATAATGCTCGTATCGCCAAATGCCATTTGATCTGAATGATAATCTACGCCAGAATTTCCATCAGCATAAAAAATACAGACACAGGTATGAAATTCACACTTGACAATCTTTTCGATTCGTTTTTTTAGTTTCAAGATGTTCTCAGACCATTCCATTGAATGCCCCCAACTTGCTTTCGGAAAGGCATTTTTGTCTACGAGTTCCCGATCAAGAAACATCATCTTACCAAAGTCGTAGTTGAATTTTTCACCAGTTGCTATTTCTAATTCAAACATACTGGTGAGCTCTGGATACTTCATTAACTCTTCAAAGAGCTCATTTGCTTCTTCTGTGGACAGAAAGCTCTCAGTGTACTCAATAACGTCATTGATATTTTTCATCGAGTTTATTGTTTCGCTTTAAATTTCTTCCAAAATTGAGTTGCCTTTGGATTTATCGCCTGAAGTCCATTGCCATTCTTCATGAAGTCGAACTTTTCCATTCTCCATTTGTTCAGGTTTTGAATGGCAAATACCTGTCATTAGCTCACCATTTTTATTCACTTGGTGGTACCTCATCTCTATAGAACCATTTTGATCAACCAAGCCAATTAAGTGTCCCATAGTAATCTTCTCCCCTTCATACGAACATGTTAGAATACCATCCGTTTGCTTATAATGAAAAATCATGTCACTCGAAACCTCTCCATTATCTGAATTGGAAACTGGTCTGAATTTGCGATTGTTGTAATTAATATTCATGTATATAGTACATTATGTTCAAGGCCACGCAATGTGTGGAGATCTGCCAAGATTCTTTTCTCGAAGTTAAGATTAGTACTGTTAATACATGCGTGATCTCTCGAGGCATTAAATCTTTCCAATAATTCGATCGATTGAATAATAAAAAGTCTCATACATTAAAGATTTTGCTTTTGGTAAAAACGATCTATACATTGTTGTTTTAGTGGGTGATGGCTTACAATCAATCATAAATTTTTCGGCCAAAGCAATCGATCGTTTCATATGAAGTGGATCTGATACAATTAATGCTGATTTCAATCCTAATGAATCCATAATATGAACGGATTCTTTTAAATTTTCTACTGTATATCTTGATTTTTTCTCGATAATGATTACTTCATTCGGCACGCCTTTATTCACTAAATATTCTCTCGCAATCTCACTGTCAGATCGGCTTTGTCCATCACCATATCCACCTGTCAATAGAATCATTTGAACTCTCTTTTCATTGAATAAGTAGATGCTATGGTTAATTCTCTCTCTAAATATTGGTGAAACTTGTCCATTATTGGTGCCGGCGCCTAAGACAATTGCGACATCACTTTTCTCTTCAGAATATTCAAAAGAGTAACTATAAATTATGATCCCATTGGTCATGAAAAAAACTAGATAAATTAGGAATATTAAGGATATTATCCGTCTAGATCTTTTACTAATTCTATTTTTCATCCAATGAAACATAACGTTTGTGTAAAGATAGTACTTGGGTTTGAGTCCAGGCTTACTAACGCATTTTCTCTACCTGCTAACAGGAGTTGCTATTTCCAAACTAGTGTGTAAAAGAGTTCACGTTCTCAGAATCAATTACGGTAACTTATGTTGAATGAATGCTATTTATTTGTTTGCAATTAGAGCTAATGTGCAGACTACAACCAGTAGTGCAGAGATGACCAGAATTATTGATTAAGATACAAATAGTTGAGAGAATCATGAATGATTGAGTCATTACAAACCAGTATTACGAAGAATAATGGGAGCATGAGATGGTTGAACTTCCCAAAATATGAACAGTAGCAGCATCAGCTCATAATGGAACTAAACCACTTTCTTCCAGCTTGATTTTATCTTGCTGATCTTCTTTTCATTGGTTAGATCACTGTCTTCGACATACTCTTCAAAATAACCGCAATCTAGGCAGATGTATACTTGGATAAAAAGACGTGTACTTATTTTTCCACCAGGGCCAGCCATTACTGATCGTTCTCCACGTGGATGTTCATTTTGATTTGAATAGACTTCGGAACAGTTACATTTTATACAAACACCTGATTTTTTCATAATGACAAGTTAAAATTTAACCCAGCTTTGGAGTCTTTCAAAATATTTAAACCTCTTAAATATACATTTTGATTCCTATTTCTTCATGAGATCATTTTCTTGCATTGTTTTAAAGTGTGCAATTACTTCTGTGGTTCAATGCCAGAATTAAGTATTCCTTCGCTGAAGTTCAGCGAAGGTGCATGTATTTATTACTGATTCAATTTATTTGAATCCATTATAGAGGCATGTTTTACTAATCAATGGTTCGCATAAATTCCAATTCTTTTCGGAATGCGTACTCTTTAACAACAACAGTTTCGCTATCAGTTTCAGTATTTACCTCATTTTGGGAAATAACTATTAATCCTTTTTCTTTTAATTTATAACTTCCATTATACGTTGATTCACCTCTTGTCCCTCCAGCTAATAAATATTTTTCTGCGCTTGTTTTCTCTCCCGTTTTCTGGTTTAACGTAGCAGCGTGTAACATGAAAAAATCCATTTTTCCCTCATCAGTATACTCTGCAACCAAATATAACAGTATTACACTTTTGCCTTTCTCTACTTTTCCTAAGGGAATAATTTTAGAATCGCTCACGGCCGTTTCGTCAAGTAATCCATAAAATTCCTCATTTAACTCAGCAGACTCTTCTATGTATGAGTTAATCATTGGAGTGTTCATCCATTCGGTAAGTGTTCCAAATTTCCCGAACATTTCTTCTTGTAAACTTTGTGCTTTTACTTCCGTTGAAAAAACTAACATTAAAGCCAGAGCCCCAAGCAGTTGAATTGATTTCGTCATATTTTTAAGATTAAAATTTAATTTCTAGTTAATTACTTCTATAAATATTGATTGCACGTAGGCAATGTATTCTCTATCCAAATATAAGACCAAAAATTCGTTTTCCGTTCTGTTTTATTTGCACACAACGATCAATGGACTTTTCACTAGAAATGAGTTTAAACTATTCGAATGATCTTCTACCAAGATTTATGTTTTGAAACAA
>JBLHON010000344.1:0-3910 GCA_047621865.1 Crocinitomicaceae bacterium
TTTTTGTATCCGATATATCCCAACAGCACAAACACACTGAAAATTACGATGATCAGTGATGGGCGTTTTATTGATATTTCTGTAATATTCATATCTGTAATTTTAAAAGTTCATGGATAGATTCAAAATGATTTTCATTTGATATGTCTATCTCATTCTTCACCTACTGTGACATTTGCCCCATCGAATAGATTGATAAATCCTGCAGTTACAATCACATCGCCTTCTTTCAATCCTTTTGTTACCAGTCCTTTTCCACCTATTCGTTTTGATATCGTAACATCTACAATCTTCACTTTTCCGTTTCGTACTGCGTATACTTGTGGTTGAATATTCGAACCAGAAATTGCGGAAGAAGGGATAAGAATTGCTTTCTCATCACTAGAGGAATCGATAGATACTTTTCCAAACATTTTCGATTTAATTGTATGATCTGAAGTGTTTTCTACAGAAAATTGGATCGGAAAACTATTCCCCATATTTCCTTTACTTCCGATCATTGTGACCTTTCCGATGAGATTCAGTTCTGAGTAGGTCTCCGCTTTAATAGTAAACTCCTCATCAAGTTTAAAAAGCGCTAAATCGCCTTCAGAAACGTTAATTGTAAATTTTAACTTTGAAATCTCTGTCACAACAAGTAAAGGAACACCTGGAGCGGCAAAAGCACCAACATCAGTCATTTTCGTCGTAACAACTCCATCGAATGGAGCCTTTATTGTTGTTTTAGAAATGGTCTTCAAAAGCGTTTGACGTTGTATTTTGGCACCTTTTAATCCCAGAATAGCTTTCTCCAATTTCACACCTTGAATAGCATCCGCTTCTGAAAGAATCGTGTATCGTTTCACATCTGTTTCAAGTCCTTCTATCTGTGTATTTACCGTTTGAAGTTGTAGTCTTAATAGTTGATCATCCAACTTAATTAGGCTTTGACCTTTTCTGACTGAAGCCCCTTCGTCTATATACATTCTGACTACTTTTCCTTGTACATCTGCATTTAGTTTGACATCCTTATTTGCTTCGAAAGTACCTGTGAATGAATAGTCTCCAATCACATTTTCCAGTTGGACTGTTTCCGTGTGTACAGAGATCGCTTGATTTTTATCGTACTGATAAATCCTATTCTCGGAGATCTGTTTGTTCCCCATCAACTGTATAACAATAATTGCAGCTAAGGCAATGAGTATTAAAATTCCTGTTGTTTTTTTCATGGCTCTTTATTTTAATGTGTTTCCTGTTACGTTTTTCAATTCTAGATCAGCTTTTAAATAGTCAACAATGGCAGCCAGATAATTTTGCTGTGCTTCGCGCAATGCCAAATCAGCCATAAGAACATCGCTCAGTGAGGAAGTTCCATTTCGTCTTTGAAGTTCAGTATTGTTGTAGATTGAGTTTGCCAGATCGATTTGCAACAAATTCGTTTCAACGGTCAATTGCATTGCTTTTTTATTCATCTGGGCATTCTCAATGAGCATTTCGCTCTGATCGTCAATTAGTGCCAGCTGTAATTCACTGTTCATTATTTCTAATTCCTTTTGATCAATTTTCCGCTGGGTTACTGTTCCATTAAAGAGTGGATATTTTATCTGAAGTCCAGCCAATCCAACTGGATAAAAATTGAGGAACTCATCAGGTTTTGTGTCATAACCATATCCCATTGTTCCATACGAACCAAAGAGTGACACTGACGGCAAACGAGTTCTTTTGAGCGTGGTTAATTCACTCTTCAAAAGAATACTATGTGATTTCGCCATTAAGAAATCTAAACCAGAAACAGTCGCATAGGTATTACTGCTCTCATATTCTATGTTTGAATCAACATCAATTTGTCTTTGAATTGAAATGCCCATCAAAAATTTCAGCCCATTCAGGACTTGCTCATATTTGTTCTTAATAATTTCGCTTTGAGATTTCAGTTTCTCTAGCTGAAGAGCCACTCTGTCCACGTCAGTATGTTGAACAAGCAATTGCTGATGTAACAATTCAATATTCTTTAGTAAAGACCGATTCGCAGTGATATTACTATCGATAAAATTGAATTGGTTGTTTAAAATTTGCGCGTTGTAATAAAGACTTGAAACTTCTAGATAAATTGTCTCCTCCGTTTTTTGGTACTGAATTTCTTTAATGTCCATTGCAACTTGAGTTGCCTTAATCGCGCCATATGCTTGGGGGTTATACAATGGGACACTGAGCTGAATGTTGGCATTTATATTATGTGGAACCCCAAATTGTGCTTCCTTAAATTGCCCTTCTGGACCACCAAAAACTGACAGTGGCATTAACTGGTATGGAAGATCTGTATAGTACTTGTACTCTGCACTTACAATCACTTTAGGAATTAAATTGGCTCTTGCTTCTCTATTCTTTTGTTCGCCGATCAAAATGTCATTCTTGCCAATTTTCAACTTTTTATTATTTACCAAAGCAGTATCAATGCATTGTTGCAGATCCCACACTTGGGCTTGGGTTGAATTGACAAGAAATAGAATCAATAAGTTAGTAGTTACTAACTTAAGCTTCGTCGTTTTACCCTGTTTCATTTCTATCATCGTATTAAGATTTTATTCGTGAGAAATTACTTGCCTCATCAGCTTTTACCCAAAGTTTAACACAGATTCAATTTCCATGCATTCGCAAGCTATCTTTAGCCCATGTTCATTCGAAATAAGCGTTAAATGTTTCGAATGAGGAGTGAATGGCATTGAGTGCTCCAATTTGCTCCTCTTGATTCTCAGCATCTGAAAGCTCAGTGACCAAATCAATATATGGGAGGAGCCATTTGTGCAATTCATCATGAGCTTTGCCCGTCATGGTACAACTGGAAGTCAGCAAATCAATATTGGCGGTTAACTTCGATGCCAATAGACTGTAGTCTGTTTCCTTTAGATCCTCAAACTGTTTGAGATCTGCTTCCATATTTTCAATATGTACCATCATGCTGTCTATTACTTTCCATTTCGATCCATTGTCCAGATCAATCGATTCAGATGTATGATCATGCTCCTCCTGGGACACAGTAGAATTAGCTATGTCTTTTTCTACCTCGTTCCCGCAGCTGAAAAGGAGTGCTGTAATTCCCGTTATTAATAGGTAATTGGCTATTCTCATGATTATTCTATGTTAGTGTTTGTTAACTTGCTGTTCAAATTTTTTTATTCTTTCTTTATCAAGAGCTCAATTGTGCTCCATAAAGCATCTCCCTCATGAATAAGGTCGAAATCAAAGTTGGATAACCTCCACTTAAGGATTGTAAAACGCATGCTCCCCATTATCATAGTTGCGAGTTGTTCGGGTGCAATATCAGATCGAATACTTCCTCCCAGCTGACCACTTTCGATGATGCCGCTAACCATGGTACTCTTTTGACGCATTATTTCAGAGACTAACTTCGACAGATGACTGTTGTATTGAAAACTAGTCTCTGAAAATATCACCATGATAACAGCTGGATTTTTTGTGAAATGGTCGAATTGAAAATCGATCATCCCCTTTATTTTCTCTCTTCCTGTCACATCTGACTGCATGACATTACTCAATCCTTTTTTAAGCTGTTCTTTGTAATAAATCAGTACTGATTTTAGTATTTCATTTTTATCAGAAAAGTGTCGATAAAGAGCAGGTTCAGAAAACCCCATCTCAGCTGCCAAGGACTTTGTAGTAAGACTTTGAACTCCCCCTCTTCCGATAAGTTGGGTAGCTGCTTCAATAATTTCTATCTGTCTTTTCGATAAATCCATGTTACAAAGTTAGTGAACACTAACTAGTTTTCCAAATAATAAGCCGTCTAAATCCACTTTAATGTCTTGATGCTCTCGCATATGCTTTTGCCCTAGCTGTGCCTTCGCGTAGCTTCAGCGAAGCAAGGCTCCAGCAGAGGCACTCGGCTTATGTAACAAATGTCACACGGTAA
>JBLHON010000345.1:0-3903 GCA_047621865.1 Crocinitomicaceae bacterium
TAGGTGAGCGACGTTTTTTTAAGTTTGATTCAGGAGAATTGATCACCACGAATCCATCAGGAATGCTAGAGTTTCAATTTGGCGACTCGCATCAACCAGAAGGGTTTGAACTTACTTTGAGCAAAGTAGCAGACAATAGATTAGCTACTGTCAGCACGTTGAAAACCATAACTGGTAAAGGCCTGAAGACTTGTAAAGAATTTATTGATGATCATGGTGGAAGCGTTGCAATATCAAGTGATCTGAAAAAGCTTAATACGTTTGCAGATGATCTGAGAAAGATTGGGAATACTGTTGAAATCAAGGCATTAGTTCTAGGGAAACACTTTTACATGACTACCCTTGTAGAAGTCAGTCCCGCACTTGCAAGCAATTCATTTTTTACGGGTAATGAAGCGTACAGAGATGAGTCCTGTGGAGAAAGTCAACGAATGATTACTACGATCGAATTTTATGATTTGTATCTAAAAGCGTTTATCGAAAATATTCAGAATGGAGTTTAAACTTAACTATTCCAACATAGCTTCCACAGCATGCGGCATTTTTATAGAAGATGCTGAGATGATGAAGTGGGTAGATGCTGCGTCAAAGTTTAATTCAGATCACGTTCGATTCTTTCCTATTCCTGGGATTGTGGCTAATTCACTTTCCGGTGTTTTACTCATTTCAGATGGTCTCAATGATTTTGAGTCTGGGAGTCATCAAAAGGTGCAATCAATTGGAAATTCCTTTTTCTTGTTGGAGAACTCTGAGGTTAGCCCGAGATTAAATGAGGATGCACTACTAAAACGTTTTGGTCGTACACCTCACTTTTTTCATCCTATATATGGTCTTATAGAGTTGGAAGAGCTGAAAGATTGGGCTTCGTTTGTAGAATTAAAGCCACTTCAAGTAACATTGACACAAGCCGAAAAGGGTCCCGAAATTCCGTATAAATTAGGAAACTACTTTATCCGAGAGGTTGAGCCTGAAGAAGTATTAAAAACACTCATTGAAAAAGCCATTCCAGATCGTAGTTCTTTGGATCATCCTCAGCTTACATCTTGGGAGAAAATCAAATTGAAAGCTCTTCGAACTGTGCTGAGCAAGAAGGGGAAAAAGAAAGCAACTGATAAGATAGATAAAGAGGATGTTAATGAATCAGATAATCAAGACATTAACACTAGTCACAAGAAGTCATGGTGGAAGCGAAATCGAGAGAAGATGGAGGAGCAGCTTGAAGATCTTGAGGAACGAAATAAAAGAGAATTGGACAAGTTGATGGACATGCTTGAAAAGGATCCAGATGAGGCCCTAAAGTATGCACTTCCTATAGATCGAAGTGGTTTTTCCAGAGGTCGAGACGTGGGGTTCACTATGATGAAGAGGTGGGGGAGCCGAAGTGGTGGTGGATCTCCAGGTGGAGGTAATGTAAACCTCGAAGAAAGTCGCGCGGATGTGTTGCGTTCAAAATACAATCAAATGGCCACTAGGTATGTTGAAACTCAGCAATGGGAAAAGGCATCATTTGTGTATCTAGAGTTGTTATCGAATCCCACTCAGGCGGCTATCGTGCTCCAACAGGGTAAGAAATACGAAGCAGCTGCAGCCATTTTTCTTTCCAGATGTAAGGACAAAGCTCGAGCAGCAGAATGCTACGAAAGTGGTAATTTCAACAGTCGTGCAATTGAACTTTATGAAGAATTGGATCAACAATTGAAAGTGGGGGATCTTCAAACCAAGATGGGGAATGGTACTCAAGCAGAGCTTGCCTACAACAAGGAAATCACTAAAATGCTTAGTTCCAAACGATACTTTAGTGCTGGAATAGTTGCTCATGATAAATTATCAAACGTTCAGGCAGCCCGAGATCACTATACCAAAGGGTGGGAACTAGAACAGCGTCCAAATGATTGTTTAAACGCTTTCCTGGATACATTTAAACTTGATGAACGAAGAAAAAATATAGTTTCACTTCACAAAGAAGAGTTCGAAGGAGAGGCAGCACATCGGTTTTTAGAGGTTTTAAAAAATCAACTTAATCACGAGAAGGAGCTGCAAGATGATGTAGAACTTATTGTTTACGAGACTGTTGCTAGAAACTCAAAAAAGGACAAAAAGATTGTCCAGACCTTGAAAAATTTCAATAAAGGGGAACTCGTTTTGAAGGACATCATGAGGTTCAGGCTACGATAAACTAGATTTCATTCGACTGCCTTTTCAAAAATGGGAATCTTCTATTGATTACCGAATCAGGAGAATTCGAGACGATTTAAACGATAGATAATCATTCGCTTTTTTATTGTAATCATTTGAATTAGAGTCTTTACCGATTTCGCGAATACGTTTCGCTACACTCTAAACAGTAATCATTTTCATTACAATTCTCGTCGATTATTTTTAAATTTGAGTTATGAAAAAAGAAACCAACACCACTGGAATCAAAAAAGGTCTTAAAACACTCAAGGATATGAAGGAAGAAAAAGGAATGAAAACGTTCAAAGACGCGGAATCAGGTCGCTATGTAATTGAATTGGGCGATGGTAGTTCATATTCAATTGGAGCTGAAGAGATAGAAAAATATCGCACGAAATTTGCTAAAGGTCCAAAGATTGCATTAGGAGATCTTTCGCGTTTTGCACCAAGTAAATTAGCGTCAAGAGACTATTCAAAACTTGCGCCAAGTAAGTTGGCATCAAGAAATTATTCTAAGCTTGCACCTGAGCCAAAGGTAGCATCTGGGAATTTCGCGAAACTTGCACCGGATAAGAATCCTGATAAATTGAATAATCTTCGCGCTAAGCACGCAAAGTAATTATACTCGCTGGGTGACACATTTGTTCGCCAAGGATAACCTTGGATCTATTAAGTGCATTTTACTCTGTGTAGGATAGATAGATTTACCTGCTTCCAATAGTGAGTATGATCAAATTCATGCTATTCGACTAGATTTCATTCTAGTTGAATAGCATTTTTTTTGTCTAGTCTTGATTGAATAAAGAGTGATTTTGGAGAGGTCTTTTTAATCCTGTTCGTTGAAGAATTATCGGAATTAGATAACTAATTCACCTCTGGCAAAGGGTGATGTAGCATCTGATTCATTGGGGGTTACAGTATAAAATTAAAAAAAAATAATGGAATTAAGAAAAATCAAGAAGATAAAAGTAAAATCTTAATACTATCACTTAGGCTTCACTCTCAAATCGCATTTTATTGATAACAGGGTTGGCATACATGAACAGAAAATAAGGTTTCAACTCTTCCTCAACCTGTTCGTATTTGTTATCGAAATCCATTCGTTTTTGCTCAATCGCTTCCAGATCATTCGTTAACTCCTTCAATACCAAACCAATTGACGGGTCGATGATTTGAAGCTTTTCATACGCAAGATAATTCGATGGATGAAGTTTGTAGTTGAGGACAATTTGGCGATCAATTTGTTGAGCAATAGTTGCTGGATCACTGTCGATGGCTATGATTTCTGTTCCAAAGTTCAGGTGTACGTTTCCTTTCTCACCATTCATTCCCATAGAAATACTGATAACATCACTTCTTTCATCTTTCTCAAAATGACCTTTCGTTTCAATTTCAAAGAGCTCCCTTGCTTTCAATTCTGCGCAAGGATCATATTCATACGAAATGGAAACAGGAACAATTCGAAGTGTGTCAATCGAATCTTTTAGCGTCATCTTTGGTATAGAATCTCGATTCGCCATATGGAGCATTTTCAAGATTGTAGGCTCGGTTTGATCAATACCATTTTTTGCTCTGCCTTCTCTTTGTGCAATCCATACATTGTTCCCTTGATCTATCGAAAAGTGCATGTATTGAGATAATTGCTTTGAGGCTAACAACTTTTCTCTACCCTGTACTGATCGCTTAACAATGAAGCTTTTATTCAAACGCATCAAATCTGAAATGTAT
>JBLHON010000346.1:0-3901 GCA_047621865.1 Crocinitomicaceae bacterium
TCGAAGATGGATCATCAGAATACTTTGCAACGAGCTCGTCAAAATCTCCATCATTTTCTAATAATGCATAGATCTCATCGATTTTAGCTTTTGCATTTGCTGTTTCCTCTTCTGAAGCATCTTTAGCAGCTGCAATCATAAGATGTGCAGTTTCCAATGTACCTCTGGCAGGACGTTTATCAACAACATGAAGGATATGGTATCCGAAACGAGTTCTAAATGGCATTGATGTACTTCCAACTGGAGTTCTGAACGCTGCATCTTCAAATTGGTAAACCATTTGAAATGCTGTGAAATAACCCAAATCTCCACCATTGCTTTGAACTGTTGGATCTCCAGAGCCACCTTTTCCTTTGGCAACAGATGCGAAATCTTCTCCTTTGTCAATTCTAGCTTTCAATCCAATAAGTTGCTTGTAAGCTTTCAATGTATCTTCTGGAGTAGCATTGGATTCAACACGCAATAGAATATGTGATGCACGAATTTCCTCCTTCGTATGCGCATATGCTTCTTTTACGAGTGATTCATTTTTAGAGGAGTCAATTAGATAGGGGCGAGCAAGTTGTTTCTGGTAGCCATTCAACTCTTTTACGAGTTTTGGAATGGAATCATATCCCAATGCTTCAGCCTCAGCAACTTTCAATTTAAAACGTTTGAACAATTCCATGTACTCATCCAATGAAGCTTTATCGTACTTTGGATTATCATTGTTCTTAAGGTAAATCTGAAGAAATTCAGATTTTGTAATTGGATTGCCGTCGATTGTCATGATGACAGGATCTACCTGTGAGAATGCAACTGTGTTTAGAACACAAGCAATGACAAAAACAATTAATTTATTCATAAGATTAGTTTTTAAAGGTCAAAAATATACAACCAATTGGATTTTGATTGCATAGACGTATTATTTTAAGCTATAGTTTGGTGCTTCTCTTGTTATTGTAACATCATGTGGATGGCTTTCATGTATCCCTGCTGAGGTAATTCGAACGAACTTAGCCCCTTTAAGTGATTGAATGTCAGGCGATCCACAATATCCCATTCCTGATCTTAATCCACCAATTATCTGATACATTACTTCATTTAATTTTCCTTTAAAAGGAACGCGACCAGAAATTCCTTCAGGAACTAATTTTTTCACGTCATCTTCATCATCTTGAAAATAGCGATCTTTGGAACCTTGTTGCATTGCTTCAATGGATCCCATTCCACGATAGGTTTTGAATTTCCGTCCTTGAAAAATCACTGTTTCCCCAGGTGATTCTTCCACTCCTGCGAACATTGATCCCAACATCACAGTATCAGCACCTGAAGCAATTGCTTTTACAATATCTCCAGTATAGCGAATTCCTCCATCAGCGATAACTGGAACTCCTGTTCCTTCAAGGGCTCTGGAAACATCATTCACTGCTGTTAATTGTGGAACTCCCACCCCAGCAATAATTCGTGTAGTACAAATTGAACCAGGTCCAATTCCTACTTTAACAGCATCTGCTCCTGCTTCAACAAGGAATTTTGCAGCTTCAGCAGTGGCAATGTTCCCAACGATTACATCAAGATCAGGAAAGCTTGCTTTTGCTTCCTTTAGTTTCACAACGACACCTTCTGTGTGTCCATGTGCAGTATCAATAACGATTGCATCTACTCCAGCTTCAACAAGGGCAGAAATTCGCTCCAGTGTATCGTTTGTAACACCTACAGCTGCAGCAACACGCAAACGGCCATATTTATCTTTACACGAATTCGGGTGCTCTTTTACTTTTATAATATCTCTGAATGTAATGAGGCCAATTAACTTATTGTTCTCATCAATAACAGGTAATTTCTCAATTTTATTTTTTTGTAAGATTGCCTCAGCCGTGCTAAGATTTGTGTCTTCAGAAGTGGTGATGAGATTATCAACAGTCATCACTTCAAGAATTGGGCGACTAAGCTTTTTCTCGAAACGAAGATCACGATTCGTGACAATTCCTTTCAACGTTTTGTGCTCATCCACTACAGGAATACCGCCAATTTTATTCTCCTTCATAAGTCTCAATGCATCTGACACTAATGCTGACTCTAATAAGGTCACTGGATCGAGGATCATTCCACTTTCAGAACGCTTCACTTTTCTAACCTGAAGCGCCTGTTCAATAATAGACATGTTTTTGTGAATAACGCCAATTCCACCTTGTTGAGCAATTGCAATAGCAAGACTTGATTCTGTAACAGTATCCATAGCAGAAGAAACGATTGGAGTATTCACTTCAATGTTTCGAGTAAGCTTACTTTTGAGCACAACTTCATTGGGAAGAACCTGAGAATAACCAGGAACTAGTAACACATCATCGAAGGTTAAACCTTCACTAATTTCACTGAGATTTGAAAGAGACATAGGAACCTATTTATGAAATAAATTCTGGCAAAGTTAGTACAAATTTGCTAGAACCAAAGTCATTCATGCCCAAGAGAATTTGTTAAAGAAATGAAAATGTTATTGCAGAAATCAATATATTGCATAATCTTGTCGTTAGATCGAATAGCAATGGTAGGTATACAATACGTTTTCTTCGTTTTTTTGCTTCTGCTTTCCCCCTTGGTGAATGCACAAGAAGTGAACCCTGCAATGGACGATACTGCTATGATTCAGATGTCGGGAGTTGTGGTTTCTGAAGAAACATTGAAAGAACTTCCTTATACGACAGTTCTTAATCGTACATCACATCGTGGAGTTATATCTGATTATTATGGTTATTTCACCATGATTGGATTTCCAGGAGATACATTGATCTTTTCTGCATATGGACATGAAACGTCCAATTATATTATTCCAGATACATTGTCTGAAAAGTCGTATTCAATTATTCATGTAATGACAATGGATACACTTGAATTGCCATCTGTTGAAGTTTTTCCTTGGCCTTCGAGAGAAGATTTCGCTCGCGCCTTTGTGAATATGAATCCTTATGATGATGCTCTTCGTAGAGCACAACGACAACTCTCTGGTGAAAGTCTGGCCTTTGCAGCTGCACGATTGAATACAGATGCTTCACTTGCATTTGGATCTGCACAAGCACAATATCAAACAGCACTTTATACGAATGGGCAATTGCCAGCGAATAATTTGCTCAACCCTTATGCTTGGTCGAAATTGATCAAGGATTGGAAAGCTGGCAAGTTGGCGAAACAATAGTATTCCCAGAATCAGTTCAAAATCCTATTTGGTCGAATTCCCCTTTTTCGTCTTCTTAAAGAGTGGATAGCACAAGAAATATTTCTCAACTGGATTTGATAATGCTGAGATATTTAGATTGTCTGATGCCTCTGAAACATCAATAACGGCTCCAGTTTTCATCAACAAATTGATATTTTCCTTAGATACGTTGTACGCATTATTGGTCAACTGATCAGTATAAACAAAATGAGGTATTTGCTCTTCTGTCAAGTCCATTTTGTCCATCACGTACTTCCGAATTGCTCCAATTCGTTCTTCGGTAAATGGTTCACGAGAAATTTCAATCTTGAATAAATCACGTTGTACAATTCTACGCGACAGCTCAGCTAAAATATAATCATCGTGAAATTGCCATACTTTAATCGCACCAAGGATATCGAAATCATCCAGTAATGCAAATTGATCCAATGTCTCTGGCTTGTTTTTGAAATCGTCACTGGAAATAGTTCGCTGAAGAAAATAGAGGAGTGGAGGGCTGCCGAAAATTACTTTTCCATCCATGGCTAACTCCTTTGCACGTCTCAGAGCATGAATCAACATATATTCTGCTGCTACCACAGTCTTGTGTAAATAGACTTGCCAATACATTAAGCGACGCGCAACAATGAATTTTTCGATTGAATAGATTCCTTTCTCTTCCAGTACTAGTTTTCCATCAACGACATTCAGCATCTCAATGATTCG
>JBLHON010000347.1:0-3874 GCA_047621865.1 Crocinitomicaceae bacterium
AATGGAAATTATGCAGTTGCAGTTACTGAAAATGGTTGTACTGTAAATTCAGCATGTTTTGCCTACACAACAATTGGCATTGATGAGTATGACTTAGGAACAGCTTTCTCGATCTTCCCTAATCCAACAAATGGAATCGTAAATTATTCATACAATGGAACAGCTGAAATGAATTTCAGATTAACTGATCTAAATGGAAAATTACTTTGGACTGGAACGAGTACAGGTAATCAAGGAACGATTGATTTAGGAGGTTACGCAGTTGGAACCTACTTATTAGATATCACAAATGGAGAGAAAAATGCAATCATTCGATTGGTAAAAAAATAAATCCCTCCATCATAGCAGTAAAGGCGGCATCTCCAGTTTAATTGAGATGCCGCCTTTTTTTTTCGATTCGATCGAAAGTGCAATTAATCAATAAAAAAAGTATATTGCTTTATCAACTCACTTAAAAATCGCTATTTATGAACATTTTTCACATCATTGGAATCTCTCTAGCCGTTATCAGTTTTGGCGCTGTCCTCTACTTGGGACTTAAAACGAATTTATTGCATACAGCGCCAATTGCAACAGGAGATACGACACATCGTCCTTACAGTTTCTCCCGTTTTCAATTATGGCTTTGGACCCTGGTTATTTGTCCAGTATTTGCACTTTTCTGGGGTTTTTCAGCCGAGCTAACTCCTATTATTAATACAACAGCTTTAATCTTACTTGGAATTCCTGCTGCCACTGCAGTAACATCAGCTGTTGTCGCATCTGCTCAAGTATCTAGCATTAAACAAGCAAATACAGTTGCTGGTGCAGATCCTGCCACGCCTGTTACTGGTTTGAAACAACATCGTGATACTTCATCATTTTGGAATGACATGATCACTGACGACAATGGACAAGTATCTATTGGAAGATTACAACACCTCATATTCACATTTTTATTCGTAGCAATCTACATTGCAACATTTTTTAATGACATGGAGAAGTATCCTATTTTCGGTCAGGAAGTATTCGTACTGATGGGAATTTCTTCTGGAACTTACCTTATTGGAAAAGGATTGAATAAATAGATTCGCTTCCGCAAACGACTGTTTAAAAAGGCATTTCGAGATTTTTTCTTGAGATGCCGTTTTTTTATTCTCCCCAATCAGATTCTGAGTACGAATTATTGCTAGCAACTTTTTTTTCTAAGATATCTCGATTTCAAATTCCCCATCCTTTGGGATAAAGTACGAATGCACGCTACACGTAACACGATGCAGTACATGAAATCCTTTAATTCGATTAATAAATCCAAAAGCTTCGTACTTTTGCGTGATCAACAAATTAAAAGTGCAGTCAAATCGTTTCATACCCTTTGTAGAATCTATTGATTCGATTCCTTTGCCTGAGCGATTTACATTTCCATTCTATTACGATCCACATCCACTCTGCTTAATTGCGGCCAAAGAACTTCAAGAATACTTAATCAATCAAAGGGATTGGGAGCATAATTTTGGAATCGATCCTGCGAAAAAAGGAATGGTCATTGGCAAAATGTTTGGTGTACTCGTTGTACAAAATGAAGCGGGACAACTTGGCTATTTGGCTGCATTTTCCGGAAAATTAGCTGGCGGAAATCAATTCGAAAAGTTTGTTCCTCCCGTATTTGACATGTTGACAGATGGAGGCTTTTTCAATGAGGGCATGGAAGGACTTGATGATCTGAATCAAGAAGTGTTGCGAATTGAAGCAGATCCTGAATTTGAACTTGCCAAACAAGAGTTGGAGTTGACAACAAATACATCCGCGCATGATCTGGAGGAATTCCGTGCAATGATGCGAGCAGCTAAGGCAGAAAGGAAAATTAGAAGAACTGCACTCAATGAAACTCCAGATTCGCCCGAAAAAGAAACAACTCTCTCAAATATCACGCGTGAAAGTTTAAGCTTGAAAGCTGAATTTCGTGCCTTATCAATGCAATGGAAGGAACGCCTAGAAAATGTGAGCGAAAAATCGGGTAAATTCTCCAATGAAATTGCACGATTAAAGCAAGAGCGGAAATTGAAATCTGGAGCCTTGCAAAAACGACTTTTCGACAATTATCATTTTTTGACAATTGATGGTGAGAAGAGAAGCTTGTGGGATATCTTTCAAGATACTGTGCAAAAGCAATCACCAGCAGGAGCGGGAGAATGTGCAGCACCAAAATTACTGCACTATGCTTTCGACAACAATCTAACCCCAATTTCTATGGCTGAATTCTGGTGGGGAGATTCACCAAAATCAGAAATTCGAAAACACGGTAATTTCTATCCTGCTTGTCGCGGAAAATGCGAACCAATTCTAGCACACATGCTAAAAGGAATTGAGTTGGATGAGAACCCCTTACTTATTGTTCCTAGTGAGGGTAAGGAATTGGAAACGATCTACGAGGATGAGGAATTGCTTGTTATCAACAAACCAGCTGAATTTTTATCTGTTCCAGGGAAAACGATCCTAGATTGCGTTTATCATCGAATGAAACAGCGTTATCCAGAAGCCACTGGACCGTTAATTGTGCATCGTCTAGATATGTCTACATCTGGATTAATGCTGATTGCAAAATCGAAGCAAGTGCATAAAATTCTGCAGCGTCAATTTATAGAACGCACAATCAAAAAACGCTATGTTGCCCTGCTCGATGGAATCGTCAACGAAGATGAAGGAATTATAGATCTGCCATTGCGTACAGACATTGATGACCGTCCACGCCAACTCGTTTGCCTTGAATGGGGGAAAGCCGCACAAACAAAATGGGAAGTCCTCGAAAGGTCAAACGATCAGACGCGTGTTCACTTTTATCCAATCACTGGACGTACGCATCAATTACGGGTACATGCAGCTCATCCTGATGGCTTAAATTTTCCTATTGTTGGGGACGATCTTTACGGGAAGAAAAGCACTCGATTGCACTTACATGCAGAATGGATTGAATTCATGCACCCACGAAGTCGAGAACGAATGCAGGTGCAGGTGACCGCTGATTTTTGAGAAATTATTTTTGAGAGCAAATGAAGATTAATCGTATTCAAGAAATAGCATTTGATACAGATGAAACAATTGTAACAGCTACATCTTCTGCTGAAGACGAGATCGTAATGTTAATGAGCTCAGGTCGTGTGACACGTTACAAAATTGGTTCTGCCAGTGGAGAACTTCTTTTTTCAGTTAAAAGTGATTTCACGTATGAAGATGATGGATTCGACCTAAATGCGGCATCATCTATTTATACCTTAAATTCAATAGTTGTAGTTGTAAACGATTACAAAAGGCATGGCTTCATCCATTATCCAGGGAAATATAAGTCACTTCATCTATGGAGAAAGGATTATCATGCCGATATATCTTCTTATCCTATCTGTCTATTCAAAGACTCGACAGACACTCCACATCTTATTTATGGTGTAGCTTGGAATCATCTCCAAATAATGAATCTTGAAACACGACAAATTCTTACGGCTTCAAAATCATTAATCAAAGAATTTGCAGAAGAAAGTCACATAGAATTTTATAAAAATTATTCGGAAGATAGTAAACTTGCTTGGCCTTCTGAATACGATTATTTCTATGGGAATTTGGAAATGTCACCTGACAATAAACACTTCTTAAGTGCTGGCTGGTCTTGGGGTTCATTCGATTCTTATCAAGCATATAACGTAGAGCATTTTATTACTGAAAATCGGATCGCCCAAATCCATATTGGAGGATGGGAACACGACAATAGACCCATTTGTTGGGTAGACAATACAACTGTTGCCGTTGGATGTAATCCTTATGCTGAAGAGGAAGAGGATTCAACTAAAGACTCGCCAAACGAAATTCATTTCTATAGAATTAACGATAATGAATTCGAATT
>JBLHON010000348.1:0-3866 GCA_047621865.1 Crocinitomicaceae bacterium
TTTGCATAGCTGATCGAATCTAAGATCTCCTCATTTTTAAGCTCAACCAATTTATTCCTTTCTTCAATTGTGCGTTTTTGACCTTGTGTTTCCTTCCATCTTCTAAAAAGCATGATTGAAAAAATGAGAATGATCAATAATCCAGAACAAACTGCATACAAAATAATGCGTGCTTGCTCTTCTTTCTTTTCTTGATTCAGTCGCGTTACCTCTTTTTCTTTGTCGAACTTATACTGCAATTCATGTTCAGTTTGAGCACGAACAACTTCAGAATTCTGATCGCTATCACGATAGATAATGTGCAGTTTATAAAAATCATATGCTGCTGAAGGATTCAACAAAGAATCTTCGACATCCGACAAATGCTCATACATATAGGAGAGTGCTTCTTTGCTCCCAATTTTTTTGACAATTGGAACTGCCATCAAGAAATATTCACGCGCTTTTACATAATCTCTTTTAGCCGAATAAAATGTGCCAATATTGCCGTAAGTATCTGCCAAACCCAAAGGATCATTCAACTCTAGTCTAATCTCCAAACACTTAAACAAATACTCTTCAGATTTATCGTAATCCTTTGCCCTCATATAGACAATAGCAACATTGTTATAAGCATCTGCAATCCCTCTTTCATCATCAAGGTCCTTACTAATTCTCACACATTCCAAATAATTGTCAATCGCCTTCTTAAATTTCTCTTGCCGAAGATAGATGATGGCAATGTTGCTAAGTGAAGCTGATAAGCCATGCATATCGTTCAACTTTCTCCTAATTTTAGGGGATTTATTTTGATACACCAGTGCCTTATCATCAAGCTTCTGGTTGGAATAGATGAGACCAATATTGCTTAAAATATATGCTTCAGTTCCTGGGTCATCTAATTTTTCTTGAATGCGTAATGCCTCAAAATAATTCTTCAATGATGTATTAAAATCCCTAAATAATCGTTTGCTATCCCCTTATTATTTAGGAGTTTAGCTTTTGATGCTGGGAATTCCCCATTCTTGCAGATTTTCAATCCTCTGTCCGCGTAATCAAGTGCTATGTTGTACGCTCCTCTTTTCCATGCCAATTCAGAAGCCTTATCATATTCAATTGCTTTCTTCTTGTTGCTGGAAATAGATTCTATGCGTAAGAAACATGTAT
This sequence comes from Crocinitomicaceae bacterium, assembly GCA_047621865.1. Taxonomy (GTDB): domain Bacteria; phylum Bacteroidota; class Bacteroidia; order Flavobacteriales_D; family Crocinitomicaceae; genus UBA4466. The sequence goes on from JBLHON010000348.1 coordinate 1,147, forward strand.
CACTGACTTCCTTTTGTGCAAAGCCACTAAAGTGTAATAAGAAAGCAAGAGCGAAAAGTACAGCAAGACGCATGATCAAGTTCATTTTCAGAAAAAGCACCAATTTATGGTGAAAGTTCCATGCTTATTGGATTTATTCCATGCTGCATTCAGAGACTAACCATTCGTCCAATCCTATTAATATCCAAAAAGAGAGAAGATTTTAGCCTTGTTTGGGGCAGAGACTAGAGTCACCAGAGAAAACTACGGAGAAAGAGTAAAAGCCTGTTCGTCAATTCACGAACAGGCTAGGTGTAGTTGCAGGTATTCGGTTTGAAATCCTTCTTTGTTTATTGACTTAAAATCAATAGTAGATCAATTCAGTAGTTATTTATTAGCGTTTTCGCAGAGCATTTCAGTATAATCATTGGCGTAACGAGCATACATTGGCTCATAACCCGCTCCATTATATTCTTTGCGCGCCGACCCTCCTTTATGCAACCAACATTTACCATTTTCGTCCTTATATATGGCTTCATACTCAATCCATTTTGTAGTCGGAATACCGTAGCGATTTTTGTTTAGTTCCCACTGTGAACCTGTAACAACTACACGCAGTATTTGCCCTTTTGGTGAGAGTTCCTTGTACGTTTTCTTTACTGCGGTGGTAATATTTGCATCTGTCATTCCCGCTTTACCAATTCGTACTAAGTTCAATTTTTCGTGAATTGCTTTTTCCTGTCCTTTCTTGAAATAGTCTAGTGCATCTTGTGTTATGTCAATTTCAATTTCAACGAACGATGTAGGACCTTTTCGCTCTGCAAGATCGTCTGGATCGCGCTGCATGCTCATCTTATAGTGACCGATAGGAAGTGTCAACATGTTTTCGAAAAAGCGCTCGTAGTCAGCACCATAAGGGCCGATCAAAGATGCTACACTTGGGAAAAAGTCAAAATGCGCATATGGGTCTTCCGTATTTTTTCTGTTGATAAGAGGAAAGAACAATCTGTTAACTTTAACTCGTTTATTATCGAACTTCACGTCAAATACGATAACGCCCATTCCTCCTTCATCTTCATAGTAACGGAACTCGTACTTCGCAGGATCCACCATGTAGTACAATCCAGTTAATTTCTGACCCATTTTCCAAGTGTTTCCAATATCCGCTTGTGTTTCCGAACCTGGAGATATCGACTTGCCAAATGTCACCACTTTTGCATAGTTTGCTTTGTGAAGTGGTCCACCTGGTAATGACTTCAATAATGCATCATAATGTACTTCAGCATTATCTTTAGATGTTTTCAATTCTGAATTTGACGGGAATAAAGTAATTGCACCTTGGCCAAAATACAATGCTTCACTTGCATCGCGATATTGATAGCTTTTATTTTCTGGATATTCGTTTTTAGAGTTGTACACTAGATCCTCTATCCTACTTTTCACATTTTCGGACACAAACGCTTCGTACCATTCTTTATAGTTTTCAAAAAACTTTCCTTCTGGCATCCTAACAGAATGACGATCATCAGTCTTTACGCGCAAATGTTCTACATCGTCTGGAGTATCATAAATGAACTTGCTATTAGGCGGCATTGCTTCTCTCCATGAGGCGATACTTACCTGCCAATCAGCTATTAGCTCATCGAGCTCTGTCCAATTGACTTCTGATACACCTAGTTTAAATCCTTCTCCGTAACTATAAATGCCATCCGATAATACGTCTTGATCACCAAGTATATAGCCTATATGGCTAGACATTTTCTCAAAAATGATTGTCTCAATTTCTCTTTTCCGTTTTAAACTTGCGTCGATTTTGTTTTTTCTGTCCAGATCTGACTGAAACTTCTCAACAAAGTATGTATTTCCCGTTGCAAACAATTCGACAGCTGCATCCAGATCTGCCTGAAATGTGGTTTCAAAACGCGGTTTCCCCTTCTTATTCGCTGTGTTATACTCGTTGAACTTATTTAGAGAGTCCTGTGCTTTTGCGTGACTTTTATCAAAATGCACTTGTTTCTCACTCGCTTTTTCTAACGTGCTTTTAGCATTTGCCAAGTAGATTTTTTGTTCCATATCAGTTCCCACTTGTTTACCTGTGCGTTCCGCATGCTCGGCTCGACTATCTGCCATGTTCTGCAATTCACCGATATACTTGAGAACCCGCATATATGGGTCAAATAATTCTGTAGCCGGCTGAGGTGGATCTTTTGGATCGCGTGTTGCTTCTGTGACAGCATCATCCCCTTTTTCCTTAGCTTTACTTTTTGCTTTAGCTTCAATTTTTTCCTTTGCCTTGTTTCCCATTCCTTTCAAATTTATTTGAGAAAAAGAAGTAGTACTCAGCCCGACAATTAGGATAGTAACTAGTGCTTTCATAGATTCCGTTTTATTCTTTGGTTAATTTAATTTTCATTAATATTCCATTTTTATTAGCCTTCCCATCACGTTTTCACTCCACCAAAATGGGCGTAAAATCACTTCCCAATAGTATCCCTAATGACCCATATATGCTAACGGCACATAGGAAACGTGACGAAAGACATTAAAATAGTGACGAACGAACTACTCTAACTTTTAATTGGCTGCCTTTTGAATTGAGCCGTGATCATGTTTAAATGCGACGGTGAATTATATTCAAACTGATAGACAATCATATTCGTTAGCTTACTGCTTCCTGTAATCAATATATCATCAAGCAGAAGGTAATATTCGTCCGTACAGTTAAAATGACGCATTACAAC
>JBLHON010000349.1:0-3841 GCA_047621865.1 Crocinitomicaceae bacterium
ATTTGGGGAATTCATGCGCTTTTAGCTATCTTGCTCTACCTCATTTATGCGATTGCTATTCTATGGATTCGAAGGACTCAGAAATCATCTTAATATTCGCTTCTGCCGCTGGCATTCTTTTGTTGTTTGCAGCAGTTGTGGTCATTTTTGTTGTGGTGCACCAAAAGCGTGTTATGGCACAAGAAGCACGAGTTCAGAAGATTGAAGTTGATTATCAAAAGGAACTGTTAATCGCAACCATTGAAGGGCAGGAGAGAGAGCGAAAACGATTGGCAAAAGAACTCCACGATGGAATAGGATCCTTGTTGACAGGCTTGAATCTCAATCTGAAGCATCAATTACATCTGGTTGAACCATCAACTAATCAATCAAAATTTTTAACTCAAGCTTGCGCGATGTTGGAAGAGGGAATAGTTGATGTTCGAAGGGTCAGCCACAACTTATTGCCGGTCACATTGCAAAATTTCGGATTGCTACAGGCATTGAAAGAATGGATAGAGCCGTTGCAGCACGAGAACAGATTTGCAATTTCACTCATGAAGGATGGAGAATTTAATCGACCTGGAATAGACGTAGAACTTGGCATTTTACGCGTTATTCAAGAATTACTTCACAACACAATTCGTCACGCAAACGCGTCACAGGCAACTATTGAATTTACGTTTGATCAACAATTCATCTCAGTCATTTATACGGATAATGGTCGTGGTATTGGAGGTGATGTCCAGCCAAATGGAATTGGGATCAAAAACATGAAAAGTCGAGCACAAGCATTAGACGGGACTTTTGAATTTGACCTAGAAAGAGAAACTGGATTCAAAGCACAACTTAACGTACCCATTAAAACCTAACAAGCATGGAAAATAAAATCAGGATTGCATTAGCAGATGATCACAAACTGTTTCGATCTGGGTTGATTTCAATTCTTGAATCTACTCCCAATTATATGATTGTACACGAGGCTTCTAATGGACAGGAATTGTTGGATGGACTTGCCACATCAAAACCAGATGTTATACTTCTTGATTTAGAAATGCCTGTTTTGACAGGAAGCGAGACACTTCAGGTCATTCGTAAAACAGATTCAGAGGTTAAGATTCTACTGCTAACTATGCACGAAAATGATGCATTCATTTATCAAATGATGGAATTTGGTGCGAATGGTTACTTAAGTAAAAATACTGATCCAGGAGTTGTAATTGAGGCAATCCAGCAAGTCTATACTTCTGGATATTATTTTTCAAATCGAGTTTCAATGGCTATGCTAAATGGTATTTCAGATCAGGGGATGTCACCCAAAGAACAATTCTCTGGTCATGGATTGACTGCTCGCGAATTGGAGGTTTTAAATCTGATTTGTAAAGAACACACGACAATTGAAATAGGTGAACTTCTGTTCCTTAGCCCAAAAACGATTGAAGGATATCGAAAATTATTGATGGAGAAAACAGGTTCTAGAAACATGGCGGGATTAGTGCTGTTTTCAGTGAAGCATGGCCTGCTTTCAGAATAGGCGTCAAGGATTGGGGAATTCTAATATCCTTAAAATGAGAATAAGTAATTCCGATTAATTTTTACACACTTTGACCACTGAAGTTTTGGTTTTGAGTGTATAGATTCCTGAAGGCATATTGGATAAATCAAGTGTGATCACAGAATTAGATTTCTGGTTGATTTCTATTTTTTCCGTTATATTCTGTCCAAGTACATCAAAGATTTTAAGTTCTGAAAGTTCTACCTCTGATCCTTCTAGTGTTACACTATTGAGGGTTGGATTTGGATAAACACTTATGCGTGATGGGGCATCTGTAATCGTTACGGCAACAACAGGTGAATACTCATACTTTCCATCAAAATCGACTTGCTTTAGGCGATAATATGAAGTTCCCAGATATGGATCATTATCGTAGGATGTGTAGTTGAGGCTGGACGTTGAGCTTCCGGCGCCATTCAATCTTCCAATTTCTTCCCAATGACTCCCTAGTTTGGAACGTTCGATTATGAAATAGTCGTTATTAATTTCAGTGACAGTTTCCCAATCCAATTTAACCTTGTTGTTGTCAACGGGAATAGCATTAAAATTAAGTAACTCAATAGGAAGCGTCAGGTCAAAGGCAAAATTATCGACATGATTCCAATGAATTACTCCTGCAATATTCCTCACTGTTATGTTTGTTGCATTATTGGGAGCCACAAAAGTTACTGAATGATTAACCCATGTAAATGCAACTGTTGGAGCAGTGAATATTAATGTTCCAAACGCCGAATTTGAAGTTGATGCTCCAATTTCAACATCTCCTTGAACTCTGAAAGAAACTTCACTGTAAGTTGAAAAAGTAAGCGTATACGTGGTTCCCATTGTGAGTGGTCCAGATAATGCTAAGGCAATTTGGTCTTGATTTGGTGGGGAAGCTGCTACGCCAACTGCTCGAACGCCATCAGGAATTCCAGAAGTATAACATCCATTGATTAATATATCACACTCATTCCCTCCACCATAGGCATTCACATCTGACATTCGCGAATTAAAAACCCCATTTGATAAGTTGTAGTTACACGACATTGTGGCAATTGTATTTTCGAAACTTCCGTTGAGAAAAGTCTGAGAATTCAAATTCGTTAATGCGCTAGTCACGAATGCAAAAAGTAGCGACGTATTTAGTACGAAATTCTTCACAATGATAGTAATTCAATTCCTGAAACAATGTCTTAAAACAGCTTCATGAATAGTTGATTTTATGCAAGGTAATCAATTTTATAGAGGGCGCACTAATTTGTGATGTGGGAGCCTTTTTTTTACACGAAAGAGGCGTAGGAATGTATAATTCACAACAAAAAGAATGGTTCTCATTCGTTTACCATTAGAAGCTTTTAGGAAAGACTTTCCATATCCAATTTGAGGTCTTGAAATCTTCCAGTCTTGATGTCTCGATTACTATTTCTTCCCTTTCCCTTTGCCGCCACCATTTCCATTCCCATTTCCTTGGCCACCACTTGGTTTTCCACCTTTTTTCTTGCCTTTTAATGCGTGAAACTCTGGGGATCCTGGTTTGATGCCCAATTCTTTTGCAATTTGCCCCCAGCCTTTATCTTTATTTGCTTTGTAGCTATCAGCCACTGTACCAATTGGCTTATTCACGATGTCCGCGATCTTTGCAGCTAATAGTGCCTCTGCTGGTTTCATGATATTCAGGAGATCTTCAATGATGGGAATAGAAATTCCAAATTCAATACTTAGGTCTTTCTTAAATAATGGAAGGTTTTTTTCGGCCTCAGTATTAGCGAGATTAAGCTCAGCTTCAAGACCCGCGTCTCCCGTCTTAAAGTTAATCTGGCCATAGGATAGAGAACTCAATAGGATGATCGCAACAAACAATAGACTTTTCATAGATGACATTTTAATAAAGATACTACTTTGGCGCAATTCTAATTCACAACAAAACGAAGTGTTCTCATGCGTTTTTTATGTGCAATTTTCAGGAAATACATTCCATCAGGCAAGTTGAAATCTTGAACTCCTTGATAGTTTCCATCAATAAAAGAAAGCGATTTTACAACGACCGTTTCTCCCATGATATTCACAATTTCCATGTTCAACTCAGAACCTACAAACCCCTCAATCATTAGATTAAATTCACCATTGTTTGGATTTGGATAGATCTCCATGTTCAAATTGTTGAAACCATTAAGCTCTTCAATGCCAACGTTCCCAGCAATTGAATCTGCAAGCACATCTGTTGTCCAAACACCACGACCAAATGTAGCTGCATAGATTTTATTCTCAGCATAATTAATCTCCATATCAGAGACGATTACATTGGGAAGATTCGTGTTGTATGGA
>JBLHON010000350.1:0-3841 GCA_047621865.1 Crocinitomicaceae bacterium
CAACAGGTTAAATCATTTGCCTTCTTATCGTCACTGTTCATCTGGCTTGGAGTTAGTAATGTCAATGCACAATCAACAGTAGATCCGAAAATTGTGCAGTCAGAAGGAGCAAGTAATGCACCACAATTAACGCCCCAAGAAACAGAAGAACAACTGCAAAGTGGTACTCCAATTTCAATGAGTACGGGTAATTCAGTGATTACTGCATCTGACGAAATTTCTCCTGAAGATCATTCTAAAATGGATCGAAAAGCTGATAGACAGAGCAAGCGAAATGTAAAGAAAATGCGCAGACGTTATGGAAAGAAATGGTTCTGGTCGAAACGTTTTCCGTTTGCACATAGGAGGAGACATCGTGGAGGTGCAGTATGCAAGCCAAGTTTTTGAGATAAATTAATAGTTACTCGAACATGAAAGAGAGTGTAGATCTTACTTTTAGCTGTAATGAAGATTTCAGCGAGATGTCATATACGGATCGTGGTCGTTTTTGTACTGCTTGTCAAAAAGAAGTGATCGATTACACTGATCATAGAATCGAGGATATTAATGCCCTTTCTAAATCTGGAGCTGAACTCTGCGGGATTTTTCGTGCAGATCAACTAGATCCATCTCTGCACCCAATAAGAATACCTCATAAAGTTAAATCGTTTGCTTACTTGTCATCACTATTTATTTGGCTTGGAACTACAAATGTCAATGCACAATCAACCGTGGATCCAAAATTAGTCCTGTCAGAAGGCACAAGTAATGCGCCACAACTCACCCCTGAAGAAACAGAGGAACAGCTACAAACAGGCACGCCAATTTCAATGAGTATTGGCAATTCAGTGAGTAAAGTAACAACTGAGATTACCCCTGAAGAAAATACGAGATTAGATAAAAAAGCTGCTAGAAAACAGAAGCGACATGCAAAAAAAATGAGCAGACGCTACACGAAGAAATGGTACTGGTCAAAACGTTTTCCTTTTTTTCATAAAAGAAGGTTCTCTGCCGGGAAATTTTAGTCGAGAATTCAAGCGTGCATGCTACCTTTTGAAATTAGCGAACAAAAACATACAATTGAAAAATGAAAGAGAGTGTAGATCTTACTTTTAGCTGTAATGAAGACCTTGCAGCAATGTCATGTACTGAGCGTGGCCAATTTTGCCAATCGTGTCAGAAAGAAGTGATTGATTATCGATTTAACTCAATATCCGAAATTAGAGCACTTTCTAATGGTGGCAAAGATCTCTGTGGAATTTTCACCCCAGAGCAAATCGAACCAGATCTGCATCCAATTCAATTTCCGAAACAAGTGAAATCATTTGCATTCTTGTCGTCTATGTTTATCTGGCTTGGAGTTTCAAATGTCAACGCACAATCAACAGTAGACCCAAAATTTGAACAAGCTGAAAGCACGAGCAATTCACCACAATTGACACCAGAAGAAGCAGAAGCTCAACAACAGAGTGGCGATCCAATCTCAATGAGTATTGGTAATACAGTTACTACTCCCATTGAAACTCCAACTAAAGAAGAATCTCGGGAAGAACAACGTGCTAAGCAGCATCGTCAAAAATATATCAAGCGAATTATCAGACGCGGCAACAAAAAATGGTTCTGGTCAAAACGTTTTCCTTTTATCCACAAGCGTAGAAGAATTAGTGCAGGAAGATACCATGTTACCAATCTTTAATATTTTCCTCTCATAAATCCTAAGCTCATTCTGATCTAGCGCTAAATTTCCCTTCGACAAAAACGTACTTAATCCTTTCTTCGATTGAACGGAAAAGAGTCCATCGTGTACAGAATCAAAAATCAACAAATGAAAAATATCTTAGGTTTAATGTGCGTCATTCTATTCGCTGCACAAGCGAGCGCAGCAGATGAAAAAATTGTTCCCTCTAAAATTTCAAAGGTCACAGTATACTCTCAAGGAGCTCAAATTTATAGAGTATCATCCTATACTGTAGCCGCTGGAGTTACTGAAATTATCATCGAAGGAATCAGCCCGAATATCGATCCAAAAAGCCTCCAAGTAAAGGCAACAGGCAATGTAATTATCCTTGATTCAAAGTACAGTCTCTACTATCCGGAGACTACCACAATTACCTTGGAAGGACTTCCCTTGAAAATTCGGAACAGTATTGTTGCCCTAGAGGATTCAATTTTAAATTTCGGGTACACCATGCAAGATGTGCAGGATGAGATTGATGTGATGAATGCTTCAAAGAAAATTTTGATGAATAATGGGGCCATTCGTGGACAGGGGAAAGTGAATGATTCAATTGGTCTTTTGAAAGAAGCCATTGATTATTACACAGTCAAAATGATGGAAATCAACAAGCGTTTGCAAAAATTAGTGCGCTCAAAAGCAGCATCCACCAAAACGATGAACGCAATGAGGAGTCGGCTAACTGATTTAAAGAATCATCAAAACAGCCAGAACACAAATCCAACTCCAAAAGGACCAATTCATCGAATTACAGTTACCCTGAATGCAACAGAATATGCAAAAGGCAAACTTGATGTTTCCTACTTAGTTGGCAAGGCTGGATGGGTTCCACTATATGATTTAAGAACAGAGATCACAAGTGGAAAAGTGAACCTGAATTACAAAGCTCAAGTTTATCAAAATACGGGCGTAGATTGGGAAGATGTTCGCTTGAGTATCTCGACGAATAATCCTTATCAGAATAAGACAAAACCAACTTTACATCCATGGTACGTTGATTTTTACACCTACGCGGCCGCACAAAATACGCCAAAAGCAGGAGTATACAAAGATGGACTCAAAAAGAAAGCAGAAGCTTATGGGATGAACACTCCAACTGAGTCTATGAGTGATTCCAATTATGAAATGGAAGAGGTAGAAGCAAAAATTTCAAGTGAATTTGTTGAAGTTGTTGATCACATGATCTCTGCCGAATTCCGAATAGACCTCCACTACTCGATTAAGTCAAATAACGAACAGCACATGGTTCTCGTTAAAAATGTTGACCTCAAGGCTGAGTTCAAATACTATGCAGTGCCGAAATATGACAATGCTGCCTACTTAGTTGCGCAACTATCGAAATTGGATGAGCTACAGTTGGTTCCTGCCAAAGCGAATATTTTCTTTGACGGAAGTTATATCGGCGAAACCTACCTCGATCCAACCACAATGGACGACACACTCAACTTAAGTCTTGGTAAAGACCCAAATATCATCGTCAAACGCACACTTCTTAAGAAAGAGTACAAGGAGAAAGTCGTTGGGACGAAAAAAGAAAGAACATTCGCTTATAGTATCGAAGTGAAGAATTTGAAATCTACTTCAATTGAGATCATTGTACAGGATCAACTTCCAATCACGCAAAATGCTGACATCGAAATTGAAGCAATGGAATTGAGCAGAGGAAAACTCGATAAACGGACAGGAATAATCGAATGGAAAGCAACTATTAAACCTAAAGGACTGAAAGACATCCTTTTCAAATATGAGGTCAAACACGATAAGGACCAAAACGTCGTACTGAACTAAGCGAGAATCACACTCAAAATATCAGACTACCTCTGATACAACAGTGTTCTGTTTAACACAACAGACACGCAAATCTAAATTTCCGACTTTCCATCTGAGTCAATTCAGTTAAGAGAGTCGGATTTTTTATTCCCAAAAAATTCAGAATTACCAGCTGTAAACTACAATTAAAACCCCGTTTTTAGTACATTTGATGAAGATGAAGAAATTCGAAATCCCAACGCATTATAAATCGCCAATTATCTCCAAAGTAAAGGCGAAGCGAATTCTGGAAGATCCCAGAAAGAAAGATTTCTCGCCAACTCATCTCGATTTTGGCAATGTTGAGTTTATTATCAG
>JBLHON010000351.1:0-3837 GCA_047621865.1 Crocinitomicaceae bacterium
GTCATGAAAATCAAATCCAGCTAAGAGATTCTATCCTAAAGTCACGTGAAGGAACACTCAGTTATGGAGACACCATTGAGACCTACTTTGATGATTATCACATGGGGCTTGTAATCTATAGAGATCTTCGGGCTCATGACCTCATAGGATTCTGGGATCCACAAGGAAATGAAGTGAAAGGTGGCAAGCTTACTGCTGGAAAGGGAACGGTTAAAACACCCTTCAATCCTAATCTGATCAAAAACTTCAAAAGCGAATCCGTGGAATACACATCAGGCATGAAGAATGGACCTGTTTTTTATTACTGTGATTGTGCTAAGGTTTTGCGAAAAGGTCAATTCACCAATAATCAAAAAGAAGGACTCTGGAAGGAATATGCTTCCAATGGTGATTTCATCAAGCAGAAACGCATAAAAGCGATTATATCAGATCCAGTGGTGATTGATCCAGATCCAATTAAAGTCCAGCCTGATTGGTTGCAGCCAACTCATTGCATGATGCGCAATCCAGATGAGAAGATTGAATGTCCAAAAAACCTATAATCCAAAGATCATGACAATCAATCCATCAATCATCTTAAGAATAGGAGCAGGACTTTGCTTTATTGGTCATGGAGCAGTAGCACTTGGTGCCGCGACAAAATTTGTTGCTCTGCTTGCTACATTTGGACTTGATCATTCACAGTCCTTAGTGCTTCTAAAGGTAATCGGGCTGCTCGACATTGCACTTGGACTCTTAATCTTGTTCAAACCATCCAAGAATATACTTCGTTGGGCGATGGTTTGGACAGGATTGACACTTTTAGCTTGGGCATTCCATGGAGATAGCCTCATGGATCTCTTCAGAAGAGTTACCTATCTCACGACGCCGGCAGCTTTATTGGTTTTGCTCTACTCCAAAACAACAGCAAAACAGAAGCCTCTGCTAAAGACACTGCCAATCAGTTCTACAAAAAAATCAGGCAATGGAAAGCAAGCAATTAAGGCACTCGACCTTTCAATGATCTGCATGAAACTCATGGACGAGCATGATGGTGAAGGCTGGAGTAAAAAACAATGTGACGAGGTTTCGCGTGAGTACAAACGTTATTTGAAACTCAATCTACTGTATCCTGAAGCGCGTATCGTTCCCAATCTAGCAATTGATACAATGTGGCATTACCATATTTTAGATACACAAGCATATTACACAGATTGCCAAGCTATATTTGGTCATATCCTGCATCATTATCCTTATTTCGGGATGCCAGGCCAAGGAGATGGAAAGCAATTTGTGAACGCTTTTGACGAGACTAAAATGTTGTATCAGGATACGTTTGCTTCACCAATGGAAGGCCCAAATTATTTGCCTTCTTTCCAGAGTGCGAGTTAGATTGGATCACTTTGTGAGTCCTTGATGTGTCGGATTTACAATCCTGCGGCACACCTGAAATGCTTTCGATAAAATTTGAAGAGTTAAGGCTTATTCAATCTTTCTGAGACCTGCTCTTTTCAGACTTCAATTTGCTCGTTGTATAGACGTTGGAAATCGCTTTTATTTACCTTCAATTCTACAAAACCCTCAGAGGCTCTATCCATCGAATTCCAAGCGTCTGGTAATTTGTAATCATCTACAGTTGCATGAGCCCAATGGAATCCAGAACGAATCTGAAGGTTCATTCCATCTGCTTTTATCGCGAGACAATGAAAACAAAAACCAGAGTCCAAATTGACTCGATTGTACACGAAATCATTTTCTTCGTCTGTTAAGGGCTTAAGATCCACCCCACGATCTGAGGTTGAATGGATGACATAAACGCCCCAATATTGGCCTGAGTCAGTAATTTTTTCTGCAATTTCGGATTCATTCTCAGTGAACTAAGCTTCAGCATCCTTATCCTCGAAATGAGACAGGTCGTACATGACCATCTGATAGTCAACATCACCTAAGGAGCTGGGTCAACAATTTCTATCATAGGTCTTACTGCTTGTACGATTCAGTGAACTAGGCAGTGGACAGAATTTCAATTCCTATCAATAAAAAAAGCACCCCAACTGAGATGCTTCTTGTCTGTATTAAAATCGATCTTTTTAATTTTTGCACCATCCGTCAAAGCCTGTATCTTTATAGACAAATGTAAGTTCTTCATTTCGTGTTTTACCCTCAAACGAGATCGTATATTTCTCTTTCTCACTGACCCATTTACCAAAATAGGCCTCTCCTCCTGCAGGCTTGAATGTGATTTTCTCTTCCCAGTCTATTGTGCATGTTCCAGATTCTTTGTTGAGAGTACCACACCCAGCTTTAACAATTAAACTATACGAATCGTAGACTTTGCTCTCTTTATTGTAATTGAACTCAACCCAAACTGCATCCATATCAGAACTTGGCACATCTAAGAGTGTAAGGTCTGTACCTTTGTAATCTTCTGAGTAATAAGTTAACGTTTTCTCCTTATCCTTTCCTTCATCCCATTTATTACAAGAAGTTGCGACTAGAAGAAGTGAAACTGCGAAAATTAGGTTTTTCATGGTGTTCATTTTAGTTTTGAACCATAAATGTAACGAATTCAGACCTACTTACAAAATTGAATTTCAGTGGGTATACAAGTATCGCCCTCTATTTTGCTAGATCATCCTCTGGTTGGCTCAGCGAGAAAATTCCGAGGAGCAGATTGAAGATAGCAAAGGGAATAAAGAAACTATTTTCCATGGACGATCCACCTAGGGAGCTAAGAATGCTCAGAACAATCGAGAGAATCCCAGGAAGTAAGAAACGAGCCCAGTTTGGTAGTTTGGTAGTTTGGTAGTTTGGTAGTTTGGTAGTTTGGTAATAAGATAAATCAGATCAAGACACGAGCAGAACCCAGCAGCAAAAAACGGGAGCATTGTATAAATCAACAAGCTTGAAGTAGATTGAGGTGCATTAAGGTTCCAATAAATAATAGCTAACAGCACCCCAAATAGTGGAAGAAATAAAATGCTCCATAATAATTGTTTCATTCTCTGTCTCTTGGTTCAACCAATTGCATAAAAGACATTGAAGATACATTTTCTTACTGGCTTTCCTAAAGACACTTTTGTAAGTTGGTCTAGGAGATTGGCGTTTTTTTCAATAACTCAATATAGGCAGACGGCATAGTTTTGTCAGTGTAGATTCGTGGCACATAGCTTATTGAGGACACACCTAAACTACAAAACATTGGCACTACTATAGCTATAGCAGCGCCAATATGACTTCAATTCATCAAACTATGCAGCCTTTGCAGCCAATTTATTCATTCGTGCCGTTTTTCGATCAGATGGTTTTCCTGTTTCTACATAGACCTTCAAATCATCCAGTGCACTATCAATCAAATTGCTGAGATTTTTGCTAAGCATTCCCCCCATCAGTGCCCCCATAAATGGTTTCATGTGCATCGTGATTGATAACTCAGCCTTGCTTTTTCCATTACCTAGGTCGGTAATAACTGTACGATTATTCATGTATGTTACAAAACCTGGCATTCCTGCATATACATCAAACGACATTGTGTGTTTACTTGGCTCGTACTCAGTAATTCGTTCATTCACGCTACTGAAACCTTTTGCGCTCAAATCACATGATCTTGTGTCACATGTTGCCCCATCGAACTTTGCTTCACCATGACCTGCAGAATGATCAATTGCTGTACTCCATTTACCAGCATCTGCGAATCCAGGTCCAATAATCTCCCATAAATTCTCAGCTGATACATTTACTTCTAATGACTTTGTCATTTTTACTTCTTTATGTTTTGACATCTCTTTACTATTTAAGTTCTTACACTACAAATATCAGGGTTTAGTTCCGTCAAGACTTTGTGAAAAAGTTCAAGCG
>JBLHON010000352.1:0-3812 GCA_047621865.1 Crocinitomicaceae bacterium
TACTTTTTGGCATTCTGAAATTGAGCATATGTGCAATCGTAGAGGCAACGTCGATTTGTTCATACTCTTTTGTGATCACACGATTTCCTGGAAAATCGGGACCTAGTGCAAGAAGGCTGATGTGCTCGCAGCCTTGGCAATCATCTCCATGTCCCGCAAATCCATTTCCAACACCATCAAGATGCCGGCCATGATCATTGGTGATCAAAAGCGTTGTTTTTCCCTTGTATTCAGGATCATTCTCTATGAACTCCCACAGTTGTTGCACGTACGCATCTGTCTTTGAAATTTCACCAGTATATGCAGGCCAATTGTTCTGATGTGCTGAGAAATCTGGCTCACGAAAATTAATCAATGCAATGTTGGGGTGATGCTCATTGAGTGTCGCGATTACTTCTATAAAAGTCAGACTGTCCTCTCGTTTACCTCCAGTTACTCCAGCTCCATCTATCCCACAATTGGCAGATGGCATGAATTGGTTGTTCCAACTTGAGTTTGTGCAATTCGCTAGAACGGCTAGCTTTCCTTTGCTACAAATTAACCAGGTTGATTCTGCACTTGTTGAATATTCTTGACGCCAAGCCTGAAAAATGGATGGGTTTTGAGGAAGTTCAGCTCCATTATTATCAATGCTTTCATAAACCCCAGTGGTCAATGCCGTATGTCCTGGAACTGTATAGGTGATTCCCTTATTTTTAAAGTTCGTAAAAAGTACTCCTTCAGATGCCAATGCAGATTGATATGGAATGTACGTATGACTGGGATCTCCCCATGTTTCAGAATATCTGGGGCCATCAATCACAACGATGATTACGTATTCAGTTATGTACTTTCCAGTTACCTTATCTTTCGCACAACTGAGGAGAAGTAGCAGAAATAATAGTACATTTATATGAGAGCATTTCAGCATTTAATTGCAAGTTACTGAAATTAATGCTCTTAATAAATGAAGATCAATTCACCTACTCTAGATCTACAGGAAACTACATGAAATGGTAGATGTTATACGGAAATAGAAATAGTGCTACCTCAAGCGAAAGTTATGTATCTAATCCTGATAATGCAACAGAATGATGAGAAAGGCGAATCGGAAAGATTTAAAATTACTAAAAGAGATACTCGAAAAGAAAGCATAATTTATGAGTGATAGGCAAGATAAGCAGCTAAATGCGTCCGTTCTTTCGGCGCAATTGCTGCTTGACAAACTAAGTTCAATTGACGGGATCACAACAAAAAAAATGTTTGGAGGACATGGAGTTTTTCAAGATGGAAAAATGTTTGGATTGGTCAATACGAAAGGAGAAATTTTCTTGAAAGCAAACGAAGAAACTAGGGATGAGTATGAATCAAAAGGAAGTATAAAGCACAGTAAAATGCCTTATTTCACAATTCCAGATGAGGTGATAAACGATTTAGATAAATTCTTGATTTGGGCCAAAAAAGCGATTGTTCTTTCCAAGTAGTGACGTGTGTTTACTCCTTACCTTTCACTTAAGTTGATCAGAAGGATCACCTTCTCTCGAATCCTTCTACCAGAATGCTCTGCTGGCAACCAACGAACAGTAGAAAATCCAACCAGGGCATCTTTCACCTCATCCATGGCAGGGCTAATGTGTAAGAACTTGAGCTTAACGCTTCCATCTTTTTCGATCATCAACTCTAGCGTAATGTTGCCCGAATAACGCACTGAGCGTATTGATAGACGCTTGAGTAAATCATGTTTTAGAGCGTGAATCCCACCAGGGAAATTAGCAGAAATTGAAGGAAAGTCAATTATTTCGGCCTCTATTTGTTCGACTGGATATTCTAGATATTCTAGTGGTTCATCAATCGAGATTCCATTTAAGCGATCAATTTCCACTTGCAATGAATCGATTTTAGATTTGAGGTCAACTAGTTCATATTCATGTTGTATACGGATCTCCCGTCGTTCTATTTGAGCATTTTCAATTTGGCTAAAATACTTTTTGAGAAGATCGAGCTCTCGCGTTTTCATTTCCTTTGCCCCATTCTTCAACAGGTAAAGAGGCTCCCACCAATTCCGAATAATTATCGTATCAAATTCATCATTATCGGGCAGCGTGATATAGCCATGTTGAACATCGTCGTACTTTAACCTTGCTGTATACTTGTACTTTGGAGTTGATCCATTTTTAACTTGGTAATCGTATGAGCTTGAAGCCTTTAGTTTTAAAATGGACTTCTCGCCATTGCGTGAGTTCATTTCAATTAGAGCATTCTTTTCTGGGTAGAACACTTCAAAATCGATAGAATCATTCTTTTGTTTGCTGGATTTAGCAAATGGAGCTTCTAATGTTATGATTTGTTTTGCCTCCGGATAGCCATAAACAGTAATGATATACTCAGAATTTGAACCAATAATGTAGTGGTAGTGCGATAATGGTAATGCTTCGAAACGATAATTGGCATGCTCAAGATATAAGGTATCCTCTAAATTTTCAAGAGTGAAGTATCGATACCTGTAATAGTGAATATGGCCTCCAATTTTCACATTCGCATCAGATATAGGTTGATCATCAGCGATATCTACTATTTTCAATGTCAGATTAAACTGGGTGAAAGCCAGCTAGGGAATAAGCGTAAAAAAGAGTGAGATAATCTTCATAAAATCGGATCTTGTAATTTAAAGATGCCAAGATGCAGCGATTTCCATACTTCGAGTGACGCGACATGACTCGAAGATGAGAAGTTGAATTTAACGCGTAAGAAGTCCAGAGAATAAATCTAGAATATTCGGCATTTCAAAACCAGTTGAAGACGACGACATATTGATAGGTGCAGGCTTTTCAACAATGACTTCTTTCGTCTTGTCCACTTTAGAAGATTCTACTGAATTCTCCTTAAGTTGCTCTAATCCACTAGTACTCGATTCTCCAATGGTAAACTGACCGTCATTTAGACTTGCGATTAACGTTGAAATTTTATCTGCCGAAATCAGCTCTTTGTCAAATTCTATTGTGGCAGTATTTACAGCTCGTCCTTCCTCATAATCAAAAGAACAATTAGCAACACCATCAGCTCCTTTCAATCCTTTGCGAATAGTTCCACCACAGCCCATTTCACAAACCATACCATCAACCTCAACTGTCAATAATCGATTTGGAATAACTAGGGCAGCTACTTGAGTGGATGATTCATCAGTTGATGCAACCTCTGCTTTTGCGGGTTTAATAATCTCGGATTCAGAAGTACTGCAGCTGGCAAATAATGTTAAGAGTGCGAATCCAAAAAACAACTTTCTCATAATGATAAATTAACTGCTGCAAAAATACGCGAAAAGAAGGCTCGAATGTTCGAAAATATGTTAAAAACTGAAAATTCGTCACTAACGGCTAATTGATTGAAAATCAGCATTATTTTAGCAGGGATTTCCCCGTCATTTCAACTGGTAATTTAACGCCCAATCTACCTAGGATAGTTGGCGCGACATCTGCAAGAATTCCATTGCTGAGTTCCAGTTTATCTTCGGTAACAAGTACCACTGGAACTGGATTTAATGAATGGGCTGTGTTTGGGGAGCCATCTGGGTTAATAGCATAATCTGCGTTTCCGTGATCGGCAATCACAATGAACTCATAGCCGTTTTCTTGTCCTGCCGTAACGACATCTTTCAGACAACGATCAACTGTTTCAACTGCGTTCACGATTGCTTTGTATACTCCTGTATGCCCAACCATATCGGGGTTTGCGAAATTCAAACAAATGAAATTTGGAGCGCTCTTTTTTATGACTGATACAATTCGATCGCGAACCTCAGGCGCACTCATTTCTGGTTGTAAATCGTAAGTTGC
>JBLHON010000353.1:0-3800 GCA_047621865.1 Crocinitomicaceae bacterium
GGAGAGGTAGTGTTATCTGGAATTCTTGAAAATGAGTTAGACCTTTCTTCTTTGAGCTCAGGAATTTATGTGGTCAAATTGACTTCCCTGCCTAATGTTGAAGTTACGATTGATAAAAAGTAGGGCAGAAGGTCCACTGGAGAAAATCAGCCCCATACGAGAGAACCTATTAGCGCCACAAAGCCGAAAAATATTCCGGCCAATCCTGCAGTGACAATTAGGCCAATAATGATTCCTCGCAGAAGTCTTGGAGAGCCCTCGCGTCCATTTTGAAATAGTTCGTAGCGATTTGTTTCTTCCTGTGTAACAGTGATTTTATTTGTGCCGCTCTCGAACTTATAATCCGAAACAAAGAGATGCACCTGATTTCCAATGAGCTTTTCCTCTTCATTCGTGAATTCATACTTCGAATCCTTTGACATTGATTCGTACAGCACTATTTTTTCTGGATTTAGTTCAGCTTGATACCCACTAATTTCTGTAGTCTCTTCCGTTTTCTGCACGGAAACAATCTTAAGTTCTAGTGTACTATCTCCTTTATGAATATAGTAGGTCAACCTTGGAATTTTGGCGTTGTGTTTTGTTGCCTTGGATAATTGTTTTGGGGCTTCTGAATAGGTAAGATGACTGAAGGAAGTACATCCAACAAGTTGAACACATAGAAGTAATAATGTAATCTTTGGTAGTTTTTTAAGTAGATATGCAAGCTTCATTATACAGTATTAGGTAACGTTCTAGATCTCGGAGTCATGCGTTTTTTGGGAGCTTTCAATCAATCGATAAATTTCATCCAGTTCAGCCTTTGTAAGATCTCTGTATTCTCCAACAGGAACATCTAATTCGACATTCATGATTCGAACGCGCTTCAACTTACGAACGTTGTTGCCCAAGTATTCGGTCATTCTTCGAATTTGTCTATTCAATCCTTGCGTGAGAATAATCCGGAATTCATAGCGACTAATTTGTTCCACGAAACACTCTCTGGTGACTGTATCTAATATTGGAACTCCATTTGCCATTTCTTCAATGAAGTCTCTTGAAATTGGCCGATCTACCGTCACAATGTATTCTTTTTCGTGATTGTTTCGTGCGCGCAAAATCTTGTTGACGATATCTCCATCGTTTGTAAGAAAGATCAACCCCTCACTTGGTTTGTCCAGGCGACCAATCGGAAAAATACGAGATGGGTAATTGATATAATCAATAATGTTGTCTTTTTCAACTCCACGATCTGTGGTGCAAACGATGCCTATTGGTTTATTGAAAGCAATATAAACGAGAGGTGTTGTTGATTTGGAAATCAATTTTCCATCCACATGTACCTCATCTTCTGAAGTGATCTTAGTGCCCATCTCTGGAACTTGTCCATTAATTGTCACTCGACCTTGATCGATCAATTTATCTGCCGCTCGTCTCGAGCAGTAGCCTACCTCACTTAGGTATTTGTTAATTCGTGTTGATTGTCCTTCTTCCATCGTCAAGGTGCAAAGTTACAAGAATGCTTCGAGAATGAGCATCAACATTACTTTGACCTTACGATCAATCTTTCGTCAGATAAATCAAAGTTGAGTACGAGAGAGTTTAAATAAATAGTTGAAAAAAGGTGAAATGAAAAAGAGAATATTTCATACCTTAGTGGTCTAACTATTTAATAACCACTATTATGAAAAAAATGCTAATGATTGCGGTCATGTCAATTTCTATGACAACCGTGTTTGCCTCAAATGAACTTCCTAAGCTGGAAGTCAACCAAATCAATGAAATCTGTCAAATTGCCCAAAATGCCTCCAATGGAGTTGCAATAGGAAGAGCGATGGCAGCAATAAGAACGAGTTGTCCAAACGCACAAGGAGACCTAAGCTATAGTGTAACAACTGGAGGTACTTGTGCTGGTGATGCGACAATGACAAAAGTTACTTTCTGGAAAGTTCCAAATTGTCCGCCAAATCAAGTGTGTATCCAAGCAATTATTTCTATTGGATCAGTGAAACTTGGCTGCAATAATGAGGTTCTTTCAGTAAATTGTGGGATCATATCCTTATAGGAGTAGAATTCTTAATCGACAAAAGCGGGTGTCCTTAACGCCCGCTTTTTTTGTCTATGTTCGAATATGGAACCTCTTATTAGAGCGACCAATGTGATCAACTTCGCGTTAATGTAATTAAGGTGAGCATTGCGCGTATTTCGAAAAATGTTTTCGAAAAATTAGAATGATTAAAGGGAGGAATTCATATCTTCGCCGCTAACTAACACAATAACCACTTATATGAAAAAAGTATTAATGTTTGCAGTTATGTCATTGATTATGTCAGCTGCTTTTGCATCAAACGGGATTACTGATCCGGTAAAGCCTGTAATTTCTGAAGCTGTTTCGAATGCTGGAATTGGTAACGCACTTGCTGCTATCAAGTCTTCGTGTCCAAATGCTGAGGGAAATTTAAGTTACAACGAAACGGCTATTCAAATCTGTTTCGTAGATGGCTTCATCACAGAAGTGTCATTTTGGAGAGTGCCTGTATGTCCAGGGAACCAAATTTGCATTCAAACAGTGGTTCCAGTAGGAACAGTAACACTAGGATGTAATGGAGAGGTTATCTCTGTTGACTGTGCAGTGTCATCAATATAAAAAGCACATCAGATTAAAAGAAGAGAGGGGCATTATTCATGCCCCTCTTTTTTGTTGTGTTAATTAAATGTATGATCAGCTATCTCAGCTTCATTTTGAGGCATCCAACTCGATAATCCGTTTCCTTTTTCTAAGCTTTTGGAGGTATTCATTTCCATGCTTTTCGCCGTATTGAAGTACTGCTGTTTCAGCATATTTTATGGCATCATCTAACTCGCCCTGACCTTCTTTCACAAGTGCCAAATTGTAATGGATTCGGCCTTGAACTTTGTCACTCCCATCATTTAAGCCCATGAGTAGTTGCTTCTCAGCAATATCCCAATTGCCATTTCTGATCATATCTTTTGATCGCTTCAAGATGTCACTGCCACGTGTGTAATAGCTACGATTCACCCATACCCAGTTTGGGAAGATCAATCGACCAGTTTTAACGCCCATGTTGATCCCAAGTTGGCGGTATTTATCTTTTCGCTTTTGTGCCTCAGCAACCACATCGAGAAGAGTTCCCGGAGTTTTAACAGGAAGGTAATCTGATTTGAACACACGATAATCTTCAACTGCTTGGTGATCTTCAATAACGTAAATGTTCACTAATGCCGTACCCTCAATACGAGTTCCTTTACCTTCTGCAGCCGCTGCAACAGCGCCACCAACATTTGTTTTGGCAGTGACAGACGTTACTTCAATAAACGCATCAAATGAGTTTGCCTCTGCTGCAGATTCGAGATATTTCCAATTTACGGTTCCATCAGCAAGATGCATTGAGTCAGACACGAATGTTACGCCAGCCATATCATTTGTTCCCTCTAAACCTCTAAGAATGCCTGTAGGAACTTGATCTCCCGCAACTTTGTTTCCATTAAATGGCTCAGCATTGAGGATGGTTCCAATCACATTTTCCGGTGTCGCTGTATTGTCGATGCTGTTAACAATCGCAACTGACGCAACACTTTCTGCAACTTTAATCGTTGCAGGCTGCTTCACACTAATTCTAAAGGATGACTTGCAACCAGTGGATGCTATTAATACGATCGTACAGAGTAATAGTATTTTCATAACTAATTCGTTTACATATGTCTAAGTTATCAAATCGCAACCAAATCTATGCCAAACCAAAGAACTTGAGCAAGTATAGATAGCTGCAATGAGCTAAAGATAGCGATCCTGAGAAAAC
>JBLHON010000354.1:0-3728 GCA_047621865.1 Crocinitomicaceae bacterium
TACTGTAAACAAATGCTATTGTCGCACTCATCCAATGTTATTGAATATTTTACAATTACGGGGTTCTCAAAAGTAGGAATGGAATCACTCAACTTAAATCTCTTGGCGGCGTAAAATTCAAAGTTTAAACTGTCTCCTTTAACTTGTCCATTTCCAGAATAATAATAGAATTTTTTCTGTAAAACAGAAGAATCTGTTCCTTGAGAATATACATCCAAGGTCGCATATAGTTTTCTATAAATATTGAGCGTATATAGAATCTCTTCTTTCACCCTTGGCTATGCTGGAGGCACGACTATCTGGTCTCTTGTGCGTATATCTATTTCTGGACTCTGACCAAGATGAAAGTTTTGATAATATTCATAGTGGCTGCTCTGGTATTCGCCCTTTAGTCTAAGATTGATACATGACGATGTAATGCAGAGAAAGCAAGATATAATGAGACACTTCCAAAGTAGGATGATGATTTTCATTTATAGTCACTTTGTTTAACAACACAGATGACTACGGAAGCGAAATTCCATAACCAAAGTTCCCGAACAATTGATAGTTAAACATAGCTGGCGCAGCCTCTCAATTCCCCTTCCTCGCAACCAGCACCAAATCTCTCAATTCCCCACCATCTTGTACTGTATCAAGTCTACTCAAATCAAGTAAGGTGAAATCATTTTGTTTGAGATAGGCGAGTAGATACTCTGCCTGATGGAAATACGTGTAAAGTCCACCAGGACTACCATCACTTGGTCTAATTACCCTTGATTTCGAATAATCATCTTCCATTGTGCTTATATAGAGCACTCCATTCTCATTCAAGACTCTGGATGCAGCCTCGATTAATTTCAAGGTGTCTTCTTTCGAAAGGTAGGGCAAGCAAAATCCAACGAGAATCCCATCATATTTTTTATCAACTTGATGTAAGTCTCTGCTGTCCATAAGCTCAAAAGTTGCGCTAGGAACATTTTTCCGTGCTAGATTGAGCATTGCTGGGGACAGATCCGTTCCCAGAATTTCAAAATCTGGACGTTTTTCTGCAATGTATTTAGTGACATTTCCTGGACCACATGCAAGTTCAAGAATGGTTGCGTTTTTCTTTTTGATGTATGAGCAGAAGACGTCAAATGAATCATGGTAGGGGTCGACATCCATAAATTTCTCTTGATACAGAAGTGCCTTCTCTTCGAAGATTGCCACTGCCTTCTTCGTGTTATCGATCTTGTCTTTTTCTGAATTTGCGTCCACTATACGCCGAAATCAATAATAAAAAACAGAGTTATTACCAGGTATCGTTATCTTATTAGCTCCAGGAGAGAATGATGCAATTGCAGGCAAGCTTGACAATTTCTTTGTGAATTTCTCATCTGCCGTAACTGTTGTTACAGGATTCCCTCCTTCGTCGTCGCAGCTCTCAGATTCAGTTTTATAAGTTGCTTGACCATTGGAAAGATTGTAATCAAACTCTTCCCAATAATCACATGGAGCGCCAAAAATGGATGTTGCACCAATAAGATGAAAAAAGTCATCTTGGTAGCGAAATCTATGTGTATAATTCCATTTCTCTCGACTTCCCCCAAAGTGGTTGAGTACAATACAGCCCTTTTCGATTGCTACACTCTCGAATGGGTCACCCATCATTCCTCCACTTTCACTCGAAAGAACTGCACTTGTAGATTTAAACCATATTTTCCATTGATTGTTCTCCACTTTGTAGATACATAATTCACGCTCTGAGCCCATATCGCCTTCTCTCGATGTATTATATACGATTACCTTTTCGAGAGATCCATCCTTATTTAAGTCTCCATCTGCTTCCCCGATTACTTCATACCCTTTAGGAGTTGCTATCGGATCGGGATCGCTAATGTCTTCATGATCAACTTCGTCTGTTGTAGTTTCTATTTCGTTTTCCTCCACTAGATTCTTTTCTGAATCTGGAGTCTGTTCTGAACAGGAAAAAAGTGCCATAAATGATAGTAGACAAACGTATACTGGTTTTCTCATAATTAGATAATTTGCTTCGAAATATAGGAATTTAAACGTATGATCTCTCTTTTTCATAAAGTTCAGAGCGTCCATTGAATTTTTATTGCTGTAAGTTGTTCAGTTGTGAATTGGACTTCTGGGATGATTTCAAAGCCATTTTTTCGATAAAAATCAATTGGGGATTTGTAAAAAGTGCCATCCATCTTTTTGTACTTGGATGATTCTACTGCCCATCCATGAAGCTCAGAATTCGATACTTTGGATCTTCTGAGTAGCTCGCTACCAACTCCAGCACCTTGAATTCTCGCGTCTAGGAGCATCCCGAAATTTCGATTCCCGTCTCGAAGAAAATCAAAATACCAGCCTTGGATTATTCCTTCTTTCGATTGAATTAGAACATGACGAGCATCTATAAGACTCGAAATATAGGCGTCAAAACTTTCGATTGAATCATAAGCAAGACTAGCGGGGTATTCACGATTCCACAATTGCATAAGTGGTATCCTATGCTGATCTTCAAGAAATGAAAGTTGTATAATTTTCACTTACCTCATAACTTCTAAATCCGACACTAAAATCAGCCGTTCGTTGGAGATTTGATCGGCAATTATCACCTTCAGATGTGCAGGGCTTTTAATTTTTCTTCCAAATGCGACTGAAAGTGGCAATTGCCCTGCGAGCTCTTCTGGACCAACACCACTCTGAACGACGTCACTTAGTAGATTGTCTTCCGAGATAATAACAGTTCCAGCATCGTCAATCAATTCAAGTGAAACTGTGGGATAAACGCTTCCTCCCTCTTCAGAAAACCCTTTTAATCCATCAAATATGATCAATAATTTATCGCTCATGTCAATCTTGTTATCCACCAGAGCGATCTGTTTAGTTTCATTCCATAGATAAACAGAGGAATACTCTATCTGCTTAGATTTCACATTGATTAACTCGCTTTCGTGGATCGTAAATGGCATTGACATTGTAAATTCTCCGGTACCATCTTTGTCCCAAATTCTGACGTCAATTTTATATTTTTCATTGTCTTTATAGGGAAAAGCAGCCAGAAAATTCGCTTTTACCAATAAAGGTGTCTCTTCAAAACCATCAGCCCGATCAGCGAATAAATCATCTTCTTCAACCTCGATTTTATTCGTTAGTGTGTTGGTGATTTTAATCGATAGACCCACATGAGCGCGATCATTATTTCTTTCCAATCCTTGGACATTGTTAAACATGATCCATACTTTCTCCCCATAGCTAAATGAGTTGCGATTCACGGTGACACCTTCTATTTCGATAAATGGTTCATCACTTGACAGCCCATCACCTTTCGTAGACATTCCAGTTACTGAGTCTAGAGATTCTGAATGGTTAAAATTGCAGGCGGAAATTAGGATGGATGCAAAGACAAGATAAAGTAGATTTTTCATAACTGAATGTTGGTTTTACTCAATCCAGATTAGTTGAAATTGAGTCAGTTAAAGTTAAGAAAAGTATTGAATGTATTCTTTATTTGAGATATTTCCAAAAGACGAGAACTCCAATAATAACTGCACCAATGGATGCAAGGAGAACGGCTCCAGCAGCAATGTCTTTAATATCACGAATGGCTGGTTTCCGCTCTAGGGTTACTTCATTGCAGATTTTTTCAATGGCTGTATTGATTCCCTCAAGCCCTAGAACAATGGAAGAGGTTAAAATGAGAATGATCCAATCTGTAGAGCTAATTGAGAAAAAGAATCCTGCCGAAA
>JBLHON010000355.1:0-3695 GCA_047621865.1 Crocinitomicaceae bacterium
ATGAAAATCAATTTCGATCAGTTGAACATCATCATAAAAATGATAATAGATGGTGTCTGCGCTCCTATAACTAACTCCATAAAGTTGCCCGCTCTCTTCTGATGAAAACGATGCAACTGATGAAAATGAAATACAGATGGCAAAAAGTGCAATGATTTGAGTGTTCTTCATAAATTCGATTGATTAATCGTCTAATTTGTGCTCAAGTTATGGATTTATTTGGGCTTGATGTCAGCAGGTGTTACACGTTCCTGATGAATACAAGGAATCACCTCTACCCCATCTAAATCAATCAATCCCCATTTAGAATCGCGCCAGACTTGAAGATAATATTGTTCGTTCTGTATAATCTGGACAAGATCATAAATATAGTTCACGGGAAGCACATTCGACTGATTCAAAATTCCATATTTATCATTCTTCTTCAATACATAGATTGCAGAAAAAGGTGAGAGTTCATCTAAATCAATTGGGAGAATTATTTCGCCAGCAGGATTTAAGATTCCATGTTTCATTCCTAGCGTAACAAAAATTCGATCGTCCTTAATGGTGAAATTATCATAAATCGGTTCGAGGACAACTTCCCCGGCACCATTGAGCATTCCCCACATACCGTCTTCGCTGACATAGAGATTGCCAGGAATTTCAGCCGAGGGTGACATAATTTTATAGGAGCTTTCAGTGATCGGAATTAATTCGGAATTAAACGCTATTTCATTCGTTCCATTATCCACAAAGTACATCGATCCCGACACATAGATAGATGTAAAGCTTGGCTCTAGAAGAAAATTACCTACGCTATCAATTAAGCCATACCTGCTTCTGACGGGCAGAACGTTCGCCTCACTATCTTCTGATTTCTTAATCGGGCCCATGACAACATAAGTTCCCAGCGTACTTTTATCACGGCTACAGCCAGGAACTGCAATTCTGGGACGCTTATGATGCTCAAGTTCATCGAGTTCTGCCACTGAAGTAAACCCTTCATAAGTAGGCTTAGGACGCCAATCATTGTACGATTTTACAATTTCCCCTTTTCGATTTCTGAACAAAATGATATTAGTTCTACCATTTCTATATCGATAATAGTTAGAAAGATACATTCCAATAGGTGTTCCAACTCTGCCAGTGAGATGAACGGACATGTACGTGCCGCGAAAATCTATCTCGATCATTTGTACCCCATCATTAAAGTGGTAATAAATCGTATCTGGCGGAAGATAGGCTATCTTACAGTAGTCCTGCTCAGCATTTACAGCAATTGTAGTCAACACAAAAATACTAGTAATCAACTGTTTTATTCTCATAATTTACGGTACAAATTTGCTGCTTTAACGTTCAAACTATCACTGTATAGATGATCAATATGAAAAAATGAATACGAATATGAACTAAATGTTAACAAGATTTTTCACGAATTGTGGGAAACTCCTAAAGCATTTCGTGGTTATCTCTATAATAATCCTTTAATTTTGTTGTTCATAATAAAGCGGTTTAGCTGAAAACAAATTATATGGATGTATTTGGTAAGATAGGTAACAATGCCAACTTAAACGATTCAATTGGGTTGACAAACCTTGGGAATCAATTTTGGAATCTGACTCCTTCCGAGTTAATAGAAGATACTATTATCCACGGGCAAGGAATGTTAACAGACACGGGGGCTATAGCTATTGAAACAGGTGAATTCACAGGTCGATCTCCAAAGGATCGATTTGTTGTTTGTGATGAAAACACTGAAGATTCAGTTTGGTGGGGAGATATCAACCTCAAATTCACTCCTGAGAAATTTCGAGCGCTTTACAACAGAATGAAGGCGTATATGAATGGCAAGGATGTTTATGTCCGAGATGCCTTTGCATGTGCAGATGATGATTTCCGAATGAATTTACGCGTTGTGACTGAAACTCCTTGGTCAAATCACTTCGCTCACAACATGTTTCTTCGTCCAACTGATGATGAATTAGAAAACTTTGATCCAGAATGGCATATCGTATGTGTACCTGGATTTCTCGCAGATCGAGAGATTGATGGAACGCGTCAACATAACTTTGCAGTAATCAACTTCACTGAGAAGATGATCATCATTGGAGGTACAGGATATACAGGAGAAATCAAGAAAGGAATTTTCTCTGTATTGAATTACATTCTTCCACATGAGAAAGAAGTGCTTTCAATGCACTGTTCGGCAAATGTTGGTGCAGATGGAGATACAGCAATCTTTTTTGGATTGTCTGGAACCGGAAAAACAACACTTTCTTCTGATCCAAACAGAAAATTAATTGGTGATGATGAACATGGTTGGAGCGCAGATTCTGTCTTCAACTTCGAAGGTGGATGCTACGCGAAAACGATTGATCTTTCACGCGATAAAGAACCACAAATTTATGATGCTATTAAATTTGGCGCAATCCTAGAAAACATAGGCTTCTATGATGGAAGTTCAACGCCAAATTACGAGGATTGTGATATTACCCAGAATACGCGTGTTTCATATCCTATTCATCACATTGATAATGTAATGGTGCCATCTGTAGGTCCTGCTCCAAAGAATATCTTCTTCTTAACAGCAGATGCTTTTGGTGTACTTCCTCCAATTTCAAAATTAACGAACGAGCAGGCAATGTATCATTTCATGTCTGGTTATACAGCAAAAGTAGCTGGAACAGAGATGGGAGTAACTGAACCTCAAACAACATTCTCAGCATGTTTTGGAGCAGCTTTTATGCCACTTCACCCTGCTAAGTATGCTGAATTACTAGGAAATAAACTTAAAGGAACAGACATCAAAGTTTGGCTCATAAACACTGGCTGGTCTGGTGGATCTTATGGCACTGGAAGTCGAATGAAACTTTCTTACACACGGGCTATGATTACTGCAGCAATGGACGGTAAATTGGACAATGTTGAGTTCCAAAATCAACCTATCTTCGATCTTGCTATTCCAACATCGTGTGAAGGGGTTCCTTCTGAAATCTTAAACCCTGTTGATACATGGGAAAACAAAGCAGCATTCGAAGAGACAGCACAAAATCTTGCCATTCAATTCGTTAAAAACTTTGAACAATTTGAAGCTGGATCAAGTGAAGCAATTAAATCTGCAGCGCCAAAGGTCATGGCAAAATAAAAGAATATAGATCGAATTTGCGATCGCACAACTGAATCCCGTTTCTTGATAGGAACGGGATTTTTTATGCCAATTAGTTCCACAAACCAAGGTTGTATTTTTTAATTAACTTAGAGAAAACTCACTAAAATTCAAACCTATGCGAAAGTTCTTTGCCCTGCCAATTGCCCTAATACTATTCGCCTCTTGTGGGGCACCAGAAACTGAAATGGACTATGACCAAGTATTCGATATTCTAAGCGCCGAAGATGGAACAGTTGCAGGAATTTCAATTGGAGATAACTGGACTGACGCTCAAACAAAATTGACAGCATTGATTGGAGATGCAGTAGAATTCGTTGAACCAGATTCTCAATACCCCACAGCTAAAATTGACTATGGAATGGAGGGACGAAATTTTTATATAGAGTTGACACTTCAAGGTGGGATAATTTCTATGATAAGCATCAATGCAGGAGATATACGTGCAAATGAAGCCAAAGTGGATGATCTCCATACGAAACTAGTGGATCATTTTACCAAGAAGTATCCAGAAGGCTATGTGAGATCCAACAACAATGATCCCGAC
>JBLHON010000356.1:0-3675 GCA_047621865.1 Crocinitomicaceae bacterium
CGTGCGATTTCTGCGAAGGATAATAGGGTGTCCAATTGAGCAATTAAGAGCGCATTTAATTGAATTGGTTGGATGAAATCTGCCATTGCAAACACCAAATCCTGGTAAAGACGTGATTCAATCTGGTAAATTTTTTCTTCCGCGCCTAAAATTTTACTCTCGTATACTTTTAATTCCTCTGTGATATATCGTTCTGCATTGACCAAGGTTTGTTTCCGCGTCCATTCTTCTGGAACCTTATCCTTATGTGAGTTTCGTACCTCAATGTAATAGCCAAACACATTATTAAATGCGATTTTTAAACTGGTGATCCCTGTTCGTTGACTTTCACGTTTCTGCAGGTCATCGAGATAATCTTTTCCCGATAGAGAAACGGCTCTGAGATCGTCCAATTCAGCATCAAATCCATCAGCAATCACTTTCCCCTTTCCAATCTGAACAGCAGCCTCGTCATGAAGCATGTATCCAATCTTATCCAGCAATTCATCGCAAGGATGAAGTCGATCTGAAATTCGATTCAGCACTTCAGACTCCATCAACCCAACCAACTCTTTGATGGGAGCCAATTGAACCAAGGTTCTTTTCAATTGCAGAATTTCTCGTGGATTGATTTTCCCAACTGCAACTTTGGAAATCAATCGTTCCAAGTCACTAATGTCCTTCAATCGTTCGCCAAGTGCATAGCCACTTTCCTGATCCAAGTGCAAGGCATCAACAGCACTCAAACGATCTTGAATTGGCTGCAAATCCTTTAGAGGAAGTACCATCCAACGTTTCATCATTCGACCACCCATTGCCGTTTTCGTATGATCCATCACGTCAATGAGCGTAGTTGCATTCTCATGTGGTGAACTAATCAATTCTAGGTTGCGAATTGTAAATCGATCGAGCCAAACATATCTTTCTTCTTCAATTCGAGAGATGTTTCGAATATGTCCTAATCGATCATGTTGGTTTTCCGATAAATAGTGAATGATTGATCCTGCGGCAATAATTGCTTCATCGAGTTTTTCCAGTCCAAATCCTTTGAGTGATTTTGTTCCAAAGTGTTTATTCAGGCATTCCAAGGCATAATCTTCCGTGTAAATCCAATCTTCTAGACGAAACGAATAGTAACGATTAGCAAAAAGATCATCGAATTCCTTTGAGCTGCGTTTATTGTAGATAATTTCGGTTGGCTCAAATCCTTGAATCAATTTCTCAATGTATTCATTCGTACCCTGAGCAACCAGGAATTCTCCCGTAGATACATCCAGAAAGGCAATTCCCGTTTGGTTTTTCGTAAGATGTATTGAGCACAAAAAGTTGTTCTTCTTCGTATCAAGCACCTGATCATTAAAGGAAACTCCAGGCGTGACCAATTCAGTCACTCCTCGTTTCACAATGTTTTTTGTCAATTTTGGATCTTCCAACTGATCACAAATCGCCACACGTTGTCCAGCGCGAACCAGTTTTGGAAGATAAGTATCTAACGAATGATGCGGAAATCCAGCCAATTCAATTTCTGAGGCAGATCCAGCTCCTCTTTTTGTGAGCACAATCCCTAAAATCTTAGACGCTGTGATGGCATCTTCACCAAAAGTTTCGTAAAAATCCCCAACGCGAAAAAGCAGCAATGCCTGAGGATGCTTCACCTTGATTTGATTGTATTGTTTCATCAAAGGTGTTTCTTTCGGATCTTTTACCGTCTTCGTCTTCGCCAAGTCAATTGATTTTTTAAAATTTGCAAGTATAAATGTAACGGCGCTGCTGCATTTAGCAAAATATCAGGGGTGCATGTTTTCCACAAAATGAACAAGAAATTGAAATTATGGGAGCTCGATAGGGTTTCCGAGGAGGAATTTAAGGAGCAAAAGAAGTTCCCAATCATTGTTATACTCAATGATATTAGGAGTTTGACGAATGTGGGTGCACTTTTCCGCAGTGCTGATGCATTCAATGTTGAGAAGATTTATTTATGTGGCATTACAGCGACCCCTCCACACCGCGAAATTCAAAAAACGGCACTTGGAGCTACAGAAAGTGTAGAATGGGAACATCGAGAATCCACGTTGGAGTTGGTGGAAGAACTCAAAGCTGAAGGAGTTTGTATTTGCAGCATTGAACAAACAGAAGAAACTACATTGCTCCAAGATGTTGGGAAACTTCCAGAAAAACGCTTTGCACTTGTTTTCGGCAATGAAGTGAACGGAGTGGATCAAGACGTAATTGACTGCTCAAATTATATTCTTGAAATTCCACAATTTGGAACAAAACACAGTTTAAATGTGTCTGTCTGTGCAGGAGTTGTTTTGTGGGAATTTGCGAAACGAGAACTTCCATAATCTCCCTTTTCAATCTTAAAACGGATCTCAATTTTTAATTCGACTGATCATTTTAGTAGGCGAAAATTTGTACATTGTTGCGTACGAACCTTAACTATCATTTGTTGATTCGCTTAAATTAAACTTCGATTTAACGCTGCAACGAATGGAATAAAAGCCACTTATATGAGTCATCAATGCCTTGTTAAAATCGACAACTCCAACAATCCTTATCCACTTACATTAGTCAGCATTTCAGATCCAGACGATATTGATAAATCTGCAGATGGAGAATTCATTAACGTCATTCCAGATTATTTTGGCATTGTACCTGGAGCCGTTATTGGGGCAGGTGACACCATCAGTTTCACACTCTCGAGAAATGCTATTCTTACAGCTGGTGCATTGCTAATTTGGAGTACTGGCAACACTAAAAACAACTCAGCTGCCAACATTCACATGATGTTTAGAAATGGTCTTTTGAAGAGTGAAGCCACCTTGAACGTTGTTCCCCAAAAAGAGAATGGAAGTGCAGCTAATCTTGCCTATGGTGTTTCTTATTTTTATGGGGCACAAGGAGCTGAAGAGCCTAAGTCTCGCGACTATTTGAACAAGCCTGGATCTGATCATTCCCCTGCCTATGTTAATTTTTCAATTGCATATAATAAACTGGTTGATGCATTGCCTGAATCATTACCATTGAATGGGATTACAAACGTGGTAATGCTCATGCTTGAAAATCGTGGCTTTGATCACCTGGTAGGATCACTTTACGACAAAGACCCGAAAAATATTTATCCCGCAGGAAGTCATCCACCAATCCAAAATTCCACCATCGAGAACCCAATTAATTTTGATGGACTTCACAATAATCCAGATTTTTCAAATGTTCCTAAAGAAGGTGGACCTCCCGTTCGGATAAATCCAGTTTTTGGAACTCTCAATGTTCCAGAATTCGATCCTGGAGAACCATGGGCTGATGTGAACCAGCAAGTATTCAATACTCCTGAGGGTCAAGACCCGCCAGCAAACGCGGTTCCAAACATGCAAGGATTCTTAGCTAACTATCAGACGCAAAAGGATGTTACCAGTGAAATGGCGGCACAAATCATGCAGCATTATACTCCTTATAGTTTGCCAGTAATGAATGCCCTTGCCAAAAATTATGGGATTAGTGATGCCTGGCATTGCTCAGTTCCCTCACAAACTTCACCCAATAGAGCATTCTCGCTCTGTGGAACATCTTGCGGGTATGTCGACAACTATGACATTGCTGGAGTTCATCCAACGCATTCAGTGATATTTGAATCATCTACCCTCTTTAACGTCCTCAGCAATTGCGGCTTAGAAGATGATTGGAAAATGTATTACC
>JBLHON010000357.1:0-3674 GCA_047621865.1 Crocinitomicaceae bacterium
CATCCACCGTTGAAAATCGTTTCGTGAAGTACGCGAAAATTGATACATCTGCTGATCCAACTTCTGACACTTTTCCATCTTCGGAAATTCAAAAGAATCTCGGAAAAGAACTTGTTGGCGAACTACTCGAACTGGGGATTGCCGATGCTGAAATGGATCAATGGGGTTATGTATATGCTTCGATTCAAAACAATACTGACAATCCTAAACTTCCTACAATTTGCTTCTGCTCTCACATGGACACAGCTCCAGATTGCAGTGGAACAGATGTGAAGCCAATAGTTCATCGCACGTATGACGGAACTCCAATTACACTTCCAGATGATCCAACTCAGGTAATTACAGTAGAGCAACATTCATATCTCAAAGAAAAGATTGGTGACGACCTCATCACTGCAAGTGGACATACCCTACTTGGTGCAGACGATAAAGCTGGAATTGCAATTATTATGGATTTCGCTCATCATATCATGAACAATCCAGAAATTCCGCATCCAACAATTCGAATTTTGTTCACTCCAGATGAAGAAATTGGTCGTGGTGTAGATCATCTCGACATGAAAAAATTAGCTGCCGATTATGGATATACATTGGATGGTGGAGTTCTTGGCTCACTCGAAGATGAAAGCTTTTCAGCAGATGGCGTAAAAATCACAATCAATGGAGTTAGCGCTCACCCTGGTTATGCGAAAGGAAAAATGGTCAATAGCTTGAAAGTTGCTGCAGAATTTGTAGAGCAATTGCCAAAAGAAGGTTGGTCGCCAGAAACAACTGAACATCGAGAAGGATTTGTGCACCCAATGAATTTTAATGGAGCACTTGAACAATCGACTATTGGATTTATTATTCGCGATCATATTACTGATAAGCTTAAAGAATACGAAGAACGACTAGAGGGAATTTTGAAAGCAGTTGTGGATCAATATCCTGGAGTTACGTATACGTTTGAAGTGACTGAGCAGTATCGAAACATGAAAGAAGTACTCAGAACAGTTCCTTTTGTTGCCCATTATGCCGTTAATGCAATGGAAAATGCGGGAATAAAACCACTTCCTACTATTATTCGTGGAGGAACAGATGGTTCTCGTCTCTCGTTTATGGGACTTCCTTGTCCAAACATATTTACAGGCGAAATGGCAATTCATTCGCGGCATGAATATGTAAGCATCCAAGACATGGAGAAAGCTGTTTATACGCTTGTTGAATTGGTAAAAATCTGGTCAAAACATAAGTAATTGGGACATCGGAAGATCATAAAAGACATTGAAAGTGGAATATTCGAGAAGATTTATTTTCTTCACGGAGAGGAACCCCTTTTTATTGACATGATCACAGATGCCATTGTTAAACATGCACTTGAAGATCACGAACGCGATTTTAATCAAACCATATTATACGGAAAGGATTCTGATGCATTGAGCATGATCTCGGACGCAAAAGGCTATCCATTAATGTCGCAAAGACGATTGGTTGTCTTGAAGGAAGCTCAAGATTTTCGTGGAATTGAAGACCTTACTTCCTATTTTGAATCGCCAGCTGATCAGACCATTTTTGTCATTAATTATAAGTACAAAAATTACGACAGTCGCAAGAAGTCCATTAAGGCTGCAGCGAAAACGGGGCTTGTATTTAAATCTGAAAAGATTAAGGAATATAAACTTCCTGAGTGGATTACGACGTATGTTGGCACGAGGGGATACAGTATTACACCTAAAGCAACTATGCTTCTCGCTGAGTTCTTGGGGAATGATTTAAGCAAGATCGTCAATGAACTGAATAAACTCGATATATTGATCGAGTCAGGAACGACAATCAACGAAATTCATATTGAAGAAAATATAGGAATCTCGAAAGATTACAATGTCTTTGAGTTAATTAATGCAGTTGGTGTTCGAGATGTATCCAAGGCAAATCGAATTGTGGATTATTTCGATCACAACCCAAAAGCTGTCTCCATCATTGTTGTTGTTTCTAATTTATTCAATCATTTTTCTCGTCTGATGAAGATTCATTTCTTACAGAATAAATCACGTGAATCGATTGCCTCAGCCATTCGAGTTCATCCATTTGTTGCAGGTGAGTTATTGAATTCGACAAAAATTTACAATCCAAAAAAGATCGCTTCGATTATCGCGGTTTTACATGAATATGATTTAAAATCCAAAGGAGTCAACAATACATCGTTTACACCTGGTCAATTGATGAAGGAACTCGTTTATCGAATAATGCACTGATGCGAATCTTCTACGACCCAACGATTGCAATTGGCGCATTGACGCATGAACTTTCAGAAATGGAATCCAAACATATCGTTCGAGTTCTTCGAATGGTTGAAGGTGATTCTGTGGCACTCGTTAATGGAATTGGCGGTTATTTTGAAACTACAATTACTGAAGCACATGCAAAACGTTGTCAACTGAAAATTGACAAGGAAGAGCAAAGTGAACGACCCACAGAAGAAATCCATGTCGCCCTTGGTCCAACCAAACAAATGGAACGAATCGAGTGGTTTATTGAGAAAGCAACAGAAATTGGAATCACGGAAATCTCATTTATTTCAGGGGCTAATTCTGAACGTGTAAAGCTGAAACCTGAGCGTTTAGAAAAGAAGGCAATCTCGGCAATGAAGCAATCTAAACGTCGTTTTTTACCTCAAATTAATGACTTGCAATCAGTCTCAAATTTTATAAAGGAACATCCAAATGGATTGATTGCCCATTGTTATGAGGGTGAAAAATCTAAATTGAGTGAAGTATTTCAGCCAAGTGGATGTCCACTATTAATTGGTCCTGAAGGTGATTTTACACCAGAAGAAATCAAACTTGCATTGGATAACGGCTACAAAACAATTACTTTAGGAGAAAATCGTTTACGAACAGAGACGGCTGCACTTTACGTATGTATGCAGGCAAAATTGATAATCGACAAGCTATGAAATGGATCCTTTTTAGTATCGCACTTGTGTTCTTTGGAGCTGTCTTCAGTCAAGGCACCTATCAACTTGCAGTACTCAAGTATGGTGGAGGTGGCGATTATTATGCAAATCCAACAGCATTACCAAATTTAATCTCGTTCTGTAATACGAATCTCAGTACGTCAATTTCGAAAGAAACACCCTATGTAGAAGTTGGGAGTCCCGATCTTTTCCTCTATCCTTATGTTCACATGACTGGTCACGGAAACGTGGTTTTCTCTTCTCAAGAAGCTGAAAATTTACGCACCTATCTTGAAGGTGGTGGATTTCTTCACATTGATGACAACTATGGGATGGATCAATTCATTCGTGTCGAGTTAAAAAAAGTATTCCCCAATGATGAATTGGTTGAACTACCATTCACACATGAGCTTTTTCATCAGAAATACGATTTTAATGGTCTTCCAAAGATCCACGAGCATGATGGAAAACGCCCTCAAGCATTCGGAATTATTGTGAACGGCAGAATTGTTTGTCTCTATACTTACGAAACAGATTTGAGTGATGGGTGGGAAGATAGAGAAGTTCACAATGATGGAACTGATAAACGAACACAAGCCTTGCAAATGGGTGCAAATATTCTGATGTACGCATTTTTGCAATAGGTAAATTGACAGAGTGATCCACAACTATTTACGTTCACCCTTCTGAGCAATTTACTTTCATTTCGACGTTCATTTAGCAGAGCGTCTGTGGTTAA
>JBLHON010000358.1:0-3659 GCA_047621865.1 Crocinitomicaceae bacterium
GTAGGGATGCAAGCAGTACAAGGTGTCATCGTATGAAAACCAAGTGAATCTGTCATATCAATAGTGTATACATCCCATTCTGTAGCTCCAATTGCCCAGTTGAGTTGTCCTTGTTGAATGCCAATCTTCCGAATTAGCGTGAAGTTATTTGTAGCTCCCGTTCCAACAACCCAGCCAGAACCAGGGTCAACTCCAATCTCACCAATAATATCAAGTGTATCACCTGTGGATATTTTCTTGATCCACATTGCATCATCTCCATTGTAAAAAGTCATTGTATGTGTTGTGTCACTTTCAGCGATAATGTTAGGAATCGCTGCAGATGGGTTTGTTGTAACAAAAACATCTCCTGCCAAAAGCATCCCTACAGGGAAAAGACTATCTGTTGGAGTGAGTGAACCATTATTAGCGCGGTAAACGACATAATCTGCAAGATCTATAGCAGAACTTGTAGGGTTGTAAATTTCGAAGGCTTTGTTACTTGATGATCCTTCTTCATATTCTGAGAAAAATAAATCTGAACATTGGCTTTGGACAGCGAACGCTCCAAAAAGTGAGGCGATAAGTAGTATCTTTTTCATACGTTGGTTATTTCTAGTTGTTGAAATTCGTTCATTTTGAATTCCAACACCAAAGGTAGTGAATTGAAAATTAATTGATGATTGTGATATCACCAAGATCTATGGTTTCCTTCTTGTCAGTAATTTCAAATTCATAGAAGATTGGTTCAAGTCCACCAGGAACAGTAAAGGTTGTATCCTCAGAATAAACGAAAATCGTGTAATTACCTTTCTTCAAAAAATTAAATTCGAAAGCACCATCGAAATTTGTCCGCATATCATCATCATACACTTCATTATCTCCATACATAATATAAACACGCTCTTCTGGCGCGTAATATTCATCCAATAACTGAGTGAAGGATTGATTGTATTTCTTCACATAAATTTTCCCTTTGACAGAAGCTCGACCCCCTGTGCCTTCATATTTCTGACACGCGACAAGGGCGAGTACTAGAACGAGATAAAATAAATTTTTCATGCAGTTGACTTAATGTGCGACTAGTTTAATTGTTTTGGAAAATTCTTTGGACTCGAAACGAAGAAGGTGAACCCCAACTCTGATTCCAAGGTCAGACTTTGAAATGGTAAGGCTATGTTTTCCCTCTGGATGAATTGTTTCATGCGAAATAATTTCGCGAACAAGTTTTCCATCGAGCGTATAAAGTTTCAAAGAGAGTTGAGTTGGATTTGCCAATTCATAATCAATTGTAAACTCATTATCTGAAGGATTTGGGTAGACACTCACCACAAAATCCAATGCATTGAAATGTGCAGTAAATGTTTCATCAAGTGGTATGTTTTCATTGATGATTGATGAGGAGGAATCTGACAAAACAATAGATGATGGTTCCCAGTTATTGAATGAATAACCTGGATTGGCAACTGCAGTAAGAGTTATAGGAACCCCATTGTAATAACGCCCTTTCCAAGGAAGAGTGTCTGGAACGATTGTATTGATCTTAATATATCCTGCACCAGCAGGTTCAACATCTAGCGTAACATCTACCTGATTTGGTGAACCAATCATTGGCTGAAGATGATCGCGAACTATTTGAGGTCGTAAATTACCCCAAAGAATTAAGGTGTCGATATTCAATTTCCATTCTGCCAAGTTCGTGCTTCTAGCAATGTCAGCTCCAAAGATGTTGATTGGTCCTTCGTTCCATTTAGCAAAATGACGGGCCATCTCAGGCTCTAGATCTGCCTGCATTTTACGGGCAAGTTTCTCCATCGTTAATGGATGAAAATTGGTATTCAAGAGATCACAGTAGCGATTCGTGTAATACTCAGCATACTTCTGGTTGACAAGAAGGTTTTTGATCAAGATTGCATGGACATCATTATAGGTAGGTCCCATGATGTCCGCAAAATAATTGTAGTTCAATAAGCTGTTGAAGTAGATCAATCCAGTACCAAGATCTGTATCCCATAAGACATAGCGCCATTTGTTTCCAGGTCCTTTGGTTTTCCAATACTTCACATTGTTA
Organism: Crocinitomicaceae bacterium; assembly: GCA_047621865.1. Classification (GTDB taxonomy): domain Bacteria; phylum Bacteroidota; class Bacteroidia; order Flavobacteriales_D; family Crocinitomicaceae; genus UBA4466. The sequence continues at coordinate 2,051 of JBLHON010000358.1, forward strand.
CTAGATGTTTCATTGAGCCAATCGACGTTGCAATAAAAGGTTTCGGCAATAAAATAATCTGCAATATTAGTGACATCTAGTAGATTGTCAGCAAAATAATCGAAGTTAGCGTCATCCGCCAAATCAGTTGTCACAAGTTGACCAAGCATGTCAAGGAACTCCTCATTTGATCCCGCCAAAGGGTCACCCTCAAAACGCAACAGATCAATATTATCTTTACTAGTATTGCTGTAGTTTTCTTCAATATAGCTGTCGTCCTGACGCTCACGAAGACCATAAACTCCCCAATATTCACCATTCAGAAATAGTACACATGGTTCATAGGCCATATGTTCTAAATCCATTCCTTCAGCTGCACGATGCATAAAAGCATCTCTAAAGTGAACAGTATTGTAATCTATTCCCGCATTTCTAATATTGAAATTCTTGTACCTATTTCGATATGGTTTTTCAGGGAAGAGCTGATAGTTGATCCATTTTTCATTGTAGTCATCCTTTGCTAAAATTCTAAAACTCTTCTGAGGCCAAGCTTTAGAAAAGTTACCGTGAATTTTCAAACCTGCTGATTGTGAAAATCCTAAGTTCTGATCTCTGTCAAAATATTCTACATGGCATTCTTTCTCCCATCCTGCCCAGAAATTGGAACCTTGGAACGGATAATTAATAGAATCTGCATTAGGTCCAAATACATATATTCCCGTGTTGTAATCCCATAAATTTGCAGGATCAGTGCTGATTGAGATAACTGGAAGCGTAACAGATTCTCCAATGTAGTAGGTTGCCACGGCTGGTTTGCTAGGTAACACATTTGGATCAGATGGAATTACAATGGCCTTTAATGTGGAATTGCTCAGAATCAATACTGGCGATCCATAAACGGCTGAACTCAGGGTTGGAATACTGCCGTCAACTGTATAATAGATGACTCCAGTGATTGATGAGGAAATGCTTACATCCTGCGTGACGTCATAAAACCCGGCACTGACTGAAATAAGTGGAGGGGGAGCATAACCTGAATAACATGTTGAGATAGCATTTGAAGTATCCGGTGTTGGAGAATCAAAGATGCACCATGTAGCTGCACCATCAGTTGTTCTTCCAAAGCTATTGTTGAGCTGAGTTCCATTGATAATTACTTCGTCAATTTCGTTTCCAGTAGGATTAAAAAGTTTTAAGCGAGATGGGAAACTGGAAATATTGAAATTCGTATGCAAATCAGTAGCGGCGCCAAATGGCGGATAAGTCACAACATTATTGGTGACGCCTATCGCGAAATAAGGGATTGCCGAGAGATCGTCAGATGCTGCATCATCATTATGGATCTCAACGGAAAAAACATTCAACCCTGGAACCTTTGCAGCATTCATGAGAGCTATATCAATAAAGTAATACTCAACGTCTCCTCCAGCGTACAATTTTGCTTCATGCTCTTCGTAAGCCAATTCACTATATAAAGGAGTGATGTTTGGAACTCCAATATTGCTTCGACCAATTTCTACACCGTTCAAATATGCCACAAATGAATCGTCATAATCAAGTGCCATGAGTCCAATAGAGATCTTACTCGTATCAGCGATATTGAATTCATTGCGCATATACAAAGTAGTAG
>JBLHON010000359.1:0-3608 GCA_047621865.1 Crocinitomicaceae bacterium
TGAGACTATACTTAAAATTGAGTTGTTTCTTATTCGCGGCAAGTAGTTTTTTAATGTCGGATTTCTTCCTTTGAACAAGTGGTTTATCCGGTTGATTTACCTTTTTTAGGGCTGCGTTTAAGACTTCTTTGGAGCTAGTTCTAATTGCAAGGGCATTGAACACCTCTGTAGATGTCCTCCCTTTCTTGAGTAGCTTATTTCCGAAATCAATCAGTTCCTGTAAGTCTAAATTTGATGCCAATGCAAACTCGTTTGTATCTAGCGAATATAGTGCTTTATGGTAGATTGGATTAATGCCGTCCAGATGATTTACGGCTTCATGCTAGGTCTCCCCTTCATTTAACGATTCACAAGCTGTTTGGTTAGATGATACTCTGTAGATGAACAAAAAAAGCCACACCTGAGTAGGCATGGCTTTCATATCTTAAAAAGTGGATGATGCTATAATTTCTTAGCACACTTTTTTGCCACTTTACCAATTCTCTTTTCTAAATCCTTTACCAGTTTTTCTGAAGCACTCTCGCACAATGGTAAGAGTTTATCAACGTCCATAATTGGAATTCCTGCAACAATAGCAACTGTTTTTTTGGAGGTACCATATTCATTAATTGATAGAACACGTTTACCTTCTTTATTCCAAATCTTGATTCGAACGAAGGCTCTAATCCCAGCCGTGAATGGAAGGGGTTTCTTCACGAAGTCATATCCCATGGAAACAAACATAATCCCATCAGCTTCAGTCTTGAACATCTCTACCATTTGCATTTGATTGCTTTTTTCACCTTTGAACAATGATTCTCTAAGTGGAGTGTATGTTTTTGGCGTTAAAAATCGCTGAAATAATTTAGAGCGATCTTCATCATTTGCCTCATCAAATCTTCCCTCGTATGCCATGTAATCTTCATTCGTGAGAACGTCATCTTCTGGAAGTAAATCGAATGGAAATTCTTTTGCATATACCTCAGTGAAGGTTTTGTAAAAATTATCCAATACAGGTTGCAAATTAAAGTTAGGGTCTTCACTTAATGACGCAACTGCTGCGGCAACTCCTATTCCTCCAAGTTCTTCAAATCCAATGTGCTTTGAAACCCAAAAAGTTGTCAACGCGACTTTTTTCGCGTCTTGTGCCTTCATGTCATCTTGTGCATGGACTGCGAACGCACCACCTATTAAACAAATTAGTACTGCTGCTATTTTGAAATGTCTCATTGTTTTCTTGTTTATTTTTTAGAGTTAAAGATAGTAATTTTAGGTTGGTGCACTCTTCATCCACCTGCATTTGCGTATTTTGGATGATGAATTATAAGCATTCATCCCTGCACTAGTCCACAATTTGAATTCGTTTAATATACATTCCTTCCTCAGTGTTGACATGAATAAGGTACATTCCATTACTATAAGCTAGAGGAATAGAAACTGAAAGACCACTCGCGTCCTGGCTATAAATCCGCTCGCCATTGACAGTGAACAATTTAATTGATTGAATGGGTGAAGAACTCTCATCTTTATGAAGTCAGTAGATTCCAATCACCAATTGTTTTCTTCGTAACCAAACAACTCACAGACTTTTATACCTGTATGAAAACACTGCTTCTGATCTCACTGCTCATTCTTGCTCCTAGATTGTCTTCAGCCCATAACGTTTTGGATTTTTTGAATGAAACCCGCGTCTCTTTAGGCTCATCTAGAATTCATGTGCCCGAAAATAAGTTTAATAATCGCTCACTGAGAGTGAATTGTCCTAACGTGATAGGAAATCAATGGAAGGGAGAGGAAGCAGTTAATCTTGAGCTAAAGAAGTTAGCTACTGAGATGGTACAATCGCAAGGGTTCTATGATCGTTTCACGCGCCATTTTACTGAAAATCTTGCATGGATCTTTAAACAAGAATATGTGGAATATCCTGAGGAAGAGACCAAAGAAGTGACTGACGCATACATCGCAACATTGAAAGATTATCAACCAGCTGAAATTGATATAGAACTAGAGGCTGTGGCCTTGAATGGGCACATTTTAATTGTCAATGCTGGTTATTATTATGAAGCATCTAAGGATGGGCGTGAAGCTTACTATGATGATCTCTGGTACGAAGAACTGTATTATTTTGATTTAATCACTGGTGAACGAGTTGAGCCATTGCAAATTTTTAATCAAGACCAACAAGCAGCCTTTATTAGTGAGGCACTATTGAGAGTTGACAAGAAATGGAAAGGAATAATTAACGAAGAAACCATTCGAAATGGAAGACCAATTTTCAGAGGAGGCTCATTCTATTATCTCTTGCTTGGCACTGCCGATGTGGAATACATTTATGAATTGAATTATCAGCTTCGTTTCGAACTAGAGGAGATTCAGCCTTTTCTGGATAAGAATGGTCCTTTTGGCGATTATTTAAATCATAAGAGTGAGGTTCCATCAATTTCCTTTGCAGGGGAGTATGAATCTGGTGCATGGTATCAGCAAGATTTTAATGGTCTTATAAGGCAACAGTACTTATCTGAAGAGCCAGTTCAGAAAGGATTTAAACGCACTGAAGTCTACGAAACTGACATAAGAGGAAATAGAAGTTTATCAGCTCAATGCTGGTACAATAAGCGCGGTCAAATTATCCGTAGATTAAGTTACAAATCAGGAGGGAAAACCAGGGATTCTGCACTTTATACCTATCATCCAAATGGAGAAAATAAAATGATTCATGTTATTTATATTCTGAAGAAGAGCAAATATGTGGATGATGACATCGAATTGACTGAAGAGAAATACCACTTCAATGAGCAGGGAAACATGACTCTCTATGAAGATATTGAGGATGGGTGGAATAAATTTGACGATAATTTTATGTCCTATTTACGTTATCACTTCACTTATTTTGGCGAAAAAATATTGGTGGATATTTCCTATGATACTCCATATGGCGTTGGGCTGTACTTGGACGATGATGTAGAGAAATACGTAGTCGATAATGGCTATATAGTGAAGGTGGGAAGGGTTGAGAAAAATGAAAACTCAGAATATTCCCTTACGCGAAAAGGTGATTTAATTACTTATTTCATGAAACGTAACACCAATGAGATCAGACATGAGTTTCTGGTAAAAAAAGGAAAAATAATTGCAGGTACATTAAGTAGTGAGCCACTTTCTACTTTCAATGTGAGTTATCTGAAGAACGGAAAACCATCTATATATTCGACGGAATCTACGCAGAAAAATGGGAGTGTCAATAAAGTAGATTCCCAAGCATTCTATGATAAGAACAGTAATCCAGTCCGATTGGAGACAACTTCAACGGGTGATGGAAAAATGACCTCCAGTAGAATGTACGAGATTGAATATTTTAAGAAATGAATAGGGAAGGCAGGAGCTTGATTTGACTTGAGGAGGTAGAGAACGCAGATGACACAGATAAAAAATGAACGCTTTCGCCGAGTCCTTTCGCTTTCGCCGAAGCTTCTGCGAAGGAGCTCGCCAGAGGCTTCGGTCGCCGGAGAAAGCTACAGCGAAGGAGCATTAAAGTAGATGGTGGATTGTAAAATTGAGTATTCACAACAGAGCATCATTTGTTAAAATCATCTTGATCATATAAATCAACGTTATCACCGTGCAAAACT
>JBLHON010000360.1:0-3605 GCA_047621865.1 Crocinitomicaceae bacterium
TTAAATATGTTATTTCAGGTGGAGCAGGATCTGCCTTGATTGATTTCAATACGAACAGCAACTCACCTAATATTGACACAGAAATCTACACCAATCAATACGTTCGTTTTTCAGTTGATGGAGACACTGTTCGCTATGTTTCTATTGATGGACTTGGGGCAACAATTGATTCTGTGACAACGATTAAACCCATTGTGGCTCCCATTCCTCCAGTGATTTCTTTTGCTGGTGGTGATTTGACTTCAACCCTTGGAAACACCTATGCGTGGTACTTGGATGGCGTTCTAATGGCTGGAGTAAATTCACAATCGTTTACGCCAACACTGAATGGAACTTACACTGTTGAAATCACCAATGAACAAGGCTGTATTTTGATTTCTGACCCCTTTGTCGTGAGTGGTTTGAGCATTTTCGAGCTTGATCAATTTGGATTCACGCTCTACCCAAATCCCTCTGAAGGAAGTATTACAATTGACTCTGATAAAACCCATTTACTTGGCGCAAACATTACCATTTCCAATTCAATGGGGCAAGTGATTTATACAGATAAGGTCGATGAAAACGACAGCTTCCCATACACGATTCATCTGGAAACTCTCTTGGAAGGAATGTATCTTTTAAATGCTGAAACGGGAGAATATGCCATTACCCGCATGTTTGTTCTGAAGTAAAATGAGCTCGACGAAACCCATCGAGGAAATAAAATCGATGCTTAAACATGCTTAAAAAACTCACCTTTGTTTGTTTTCTTCTTATAGCAGTCTTCTCGAGCGCTCAATTGACAACTCAAAATGTTGAGCAGCTACGATTAGAACTCAGCGAAAAGATCAACTCCTTAAGAATAAGCAAGGGATTAAGTGCCTTGTTGGTGAGTGAACCTCTTAAAAAAGCTGCCATTCTGCACAGTGCATACATGGTGAAAAGTAAGGTGCTTTCCCACGACGAGAAATCGTCACGTTATAGAACTCCTTACAAACGGGTTCGCTCACAAAAAGGAAAAGCCTTTGAGCTCGTTGGTGAAAACATCTTGTATTCTACACCCCAAAAATTTCCATTAAGCAAAAAAGAAATTAGCGCGCTCGCAGAAGAAATGTTTAACTCCTGGAAAAACTCTCCTGGCCACTATGCCAATATGACTCACCCCGAATACGTGCTCGGAGATCTAGGTTTCAAAACAGACCTATCCAAGAAGATCGTGTACGCCACGCAGGTTTTTGGAACCAAGGGAGTTGTAATACCCAATCAAATTTCGCCAAACGCATTTGGAATTGTAGAAGGTCCTGAAAATTGTGCTGATCAATTCAGTGGCTTCTCAAATCTCGTTATGAATATTGGGAATAGTCTTTCCCTTGAAGGAAGTGAAATCACATATAGCGATCACAACATCGACCTCTTCAAAAAGATTCTTTGGAGCCCAGTAGATGGAATGGCGGTTGATCTTATTAGTCGTGATCAATTAATGTGCAATCAGCCAAACAGATTGGATTTTTCACCCGTTTATGATGGGATCATGCTCAAGCCAGTTTACTCGATGCAAATGCTAGGAACAAATGAGGCCGAGAGCGATTATCACCTAATTACAGAGGTTGCTGAGATTCCCGAGCAATTCTTAGATAAAGATATCTCAGCCTCAGTTATACTCTTGAAAAACGGAAAAAAGTGCATGTATCTCGTTCCTGCATATGTGCCAAGTGCCAAGTATCCTTTAAAACCCATTGAACCAAAAATTCATGACGTTCCGGAGGTTTCCCTATCAAGGAAAGGAGTTGTTCGGTCAGAAACTCTCGTCTACGATTTCAACACGAGCAGTACTGACATCATAAACTTGCCTAGAGCCAATGGTGATAAATCTGAGGTTCACTCGATCCAAATTAACTCTTACAGTTCTGTTGAAGGCGATTCTGTAAAAAATAGTGTCTTGCACAATGCGCGTGCTCTGAAAATTAAAAATCATGTCAAACAAAGCTTTTTTGTTGAGGATAACATTATCAATATTAAGGCTGGAGAGAATTGGGATCTAATGAATTTCCAGCTTCATTATTTTCATCGTGAGGACCTAGCTGCCCTAGATCATGATTCATTGAAGTCCTTTCTTGTGCATCGTGACACACTGGTTCAATGGGATTCTCTGTTTTTTCTGCAGCGAGAAGCAAGTGCAACAATCAATTATTTAGGCGAAATTGATGATCATGGAAACCAAAGTCTAGGAGAGGTCAACTTGAGAACTGCCGTGGCAATGAACGATATTAAATTGGCAAATAAGGCACTTTACGCATTGTATCAAGAGTTCGATCACAACCCAACTCTGCTCTTTGAGCCAACCATTTTTGCCTTCTTCTCCAAACATCCTGAATGCGTTACAAATTATTCAGCTTTGGTTTCAAGAGACGTTAGTTGGAACCTTCATTCCTCCACCCGATTTATCTTTAATTGGATGGAGAGACTCCACGAATTAGATGATGATGCACGCTTCAACTTACTTCACATGTATACCCTTGTAGGAACATTATTACTCGACAGGTGGGATGTTTCATCTGAAAGACTTTCGAATGTTCTACACCCGAGGAAAGTTAATGTCCTCACGAGCGTCAGAATTGAAGATGAACTCCTACTGAACCTGCATCTTACATTCATAGAGTATTTCGGTCAAGTAAATGAAGGCGAAAACCTCGAGAAGTCCTTCAATTACATTGCAGAGCACTTCAAAAAATATTCTTTAAGCAAAGAGGATGATGTTGATTTGGTGTTATTCTTCAACAATTGGAGTATGTATGCAATGACCTATGACTTTTTATCTGCTCGTAATTCAGAAAATGAGCTAAATGAAGATGGCCTTTTTGCTTTAATTCAAACAACCAATTTCCTGCAAAAAGACATCCATTCTGAAAAGTACTTGGCACTTCACAAAAAGGCTTCCAAACTGAATAAATTCAGATGGTGCTCATGGATTTATCTCGATTTTCAAATCCTCAGAAACACAGATGTCAAAAGGCTCTACTGTGAAACATGTGATTTATAATTCTAAGAGCTACTATAAAGAGACACGGCAATGCCTTTAGGTTATTGGATTTTTAGATCGCTTCGCTGTTGGATTTGATCCTTCTTCGGGTCAACACTTCATTAAACTGAATTGTTGACTAAATTTCTCGCCCTTATTATTTCGCGAGGTAATTCAAGTGTAATGTTTTCCTACAGATTCTGTACCTTGCTCTACATAAATAAATGCTATGATCAGATTTCTTTTCGTATTAAGCACCCTACTCTTTTCCTTCAATGGTATCACACAGGTCGATTATCCCGACTCTGTTTACGTTCCTTATTATGATGTCAATAAGAAAATTGATCGCAGATGGGAAGAGGAAATCCGAGAACAATCCATTCCTTTTTATTCGCTGACATCTGACGACTATTCTGATCTCGCGTTTTTAAAAGAGACGTTGAGTGGCAAGGAAATCATTTTCCTTGGTGAAAACAGTCACTGTGTAAAAGAGTATAATCAACTGCGAATTCGAATAATTAAGTACCTGCATGAGCAAATGGGTGTGAATGTGATCGCCTTTGAAACATCAATGACCAATGCTGCCTACGTCTCTGAATATAGAGCT
>JBLHON010000361.1:0-3602 GCA_047621865.1 Crocinitomicaceae bacterium
TGACTATAGTTTCCTACCAATCAATCGAATACAAGAAAAACGACCGACTTTTGAGTGGGGGGAACGGAAAGTGACAACAGAGCTCGACATGATGTGTAATTGGATTAATTAGTGCTAGTTACACTCAGTTTTATGTTTAGATGAGAACTTTGCTCTTTGATCGACATAACTGGGATTGTTCTTTTTCCAATTAATAAACCATTCTTTAGTAGCGAATTTTTGTGACTTACTAATCCCACTTAGTGAATCTAGTTTTTCGCGAATATGACTAATGTGTGTTATCGATTCAACATTAATTTGATAAGCCCCGCCCTGGTCAAAGCTCCCAGTATACGCTTCAACATATAAACGAACACTATCTTCAATATTAATAAAATCGTCAATTAGGAAGTAGCCAGTGGTATTTGATGAAATGATAGCATGGATCGTACATGAATTTCGAAAACTGTACAGACTAAATGGTGGTTTATAGGTCGTAAAAGATCCAGTTGAATAATCCAGTTCCCTGAGGGAAGTATCAAGATCAGTTGAATACCTCCCAATAGTTAGTTTCACGAATGTTACAGAATCAGAGTTCATCCAATAAATCGTTTCTAATTCACATTTGAACGGATGCTCGATGCTTATACCCTGCGTGGATTCACGCATTAATTCAGCTGGTTTTTCTATTGAAGTAAGTATTAATAATGCAGCTATGATTGGGATTAAATGCAGATAACGTCTCATAGTCTATAATTACAATCCAACATTAAATAGGTTCGATAATCCAGTCACATATTTCGGGCATCATTACATTTCAAACTACAAACTAAAATTAATCGGCAACCTTACGCTCGTTCTAGATGTTCTGCCATTACAATATTCAGGAATCCATTTAGGCATTGAACTAACCACTCGCAAAGCCTCCTCATCAAGTGACTTAGAGGCTCCTCTTAAAATCTCGACTTCTATCACAGATCCATCTGAGTCAATCACAAATTGAACAAAAACTTGGCCCTGCTCTCCAAATTCTCTTGCTTCCATTGGATAGAATAAATAATTGACGAGGTACTTTTTCAACATGGTGCTTCCACCCGGAAATTCAGCCTCATGTTCATATAAATCAGATTCTTCATCACACTCAACCAATTCGTCACCATAATCTTCCCTATCCAGTAAATGACCAAAGTCTCTTTCTATTTCTGCATACATTTTTACTCGTATGGATTCGAATGCTAAATCCAATACCTCCCCTTTTGGGAATAATTTAAAAATTAGATGTTCATCCCCCTTTAGATTCTTGTTAATCACTTTTTTCTCATAACCCAAATAATCCTTATGCTGTACACTAATAAGAACATTTTTCTCTCGACATTCAGCGTAAATATATCTGCCTTCTGAATCCGTAATCATATAATCGTCCGTCACATAATCAATGGTGATTTGAGCTCCAACAATTGCTTCGTTTGTAAATTCATCTCGCAATTCTAGTTGAATTTCATAGCTTCTTCCTGCGAAGACAATTGATGGAAGAAACAGTAGAAAAAGAAGTGCTTTATGATTCATAAGATGAAAATACGATTTATTCTGATTGGTGATATTTTTTTTTAGTGTTGAAATTAGTGCACAAAAATGCAAATAGATTGGGATGGAGCACCTTAAATAATTGTAGAAGAGGTCATACAGGATTCTTTTGCTATGTTTGTTAACTATGAAAATGGCGCGTCTTCTTACGTTCTTCCTTGCTTCTCTTCTACTTGCGTTTACGGCATGTGAAAAACCTTATTACGCAACATTAGATGAGGCTGTGCGTCTGCAAATGAATGATCAGTTGGAGGAAGCACTCATTGTAATTGATGAACTCTTGCTTGATTATCCGGATGACGAATTATTACTGGTACAGCGAGGAATATTCAAATCTGAACTCGATGACGATGAAGGAGCAATTGATGATTTTAATAAGGTGCTAACTATTAATACAGGAAATGACGATGCACGATTGAGTCGAGCGCTTAGTTACTATGCAATTGCAGATGATAAGAAGGCCATGTTAGATATAGACTATCTCCTTGAATCAAAAGAGAAAGGTACAGATGTGCCAATCTGGACAGAGGAATTGGGCACTGACTACGATTTCCATATCTCGATGACTGAGATTGCACATATTCATGGATTAATCTGTGTAGAACTTGAACGATATGATGAAGCACTGGAGAATTTCACACTGTGTATTGATGCTGGCTTCGAACTTCCAGATGTTCATTACTCAAGAGGGGAAACATTCATTTTATTAGATAGTCTGGATAAAGGGTGTGCAGACTTGAAAATGTCAAGAAAATTGGGATTCCCAGAGGCTCAAGAAATCATCGATGATTTTTGTGATTAGCTGTTCTTCTCGCCTACCTCCCAAAAAAATCATCCCACTCCTTCCTCTTATCACGATATGTTTTATCTCGCTTAAACCCGCGAATACTTTTCCTGTTAAATTTCATTTTGTACCTGTGCTTCCATTTCTGGTAACGCATCTTGATCTTATTCGTAGGGAGAACATAAACGTTTTTGCCCCTGATGTAGGCAAATTCGTAGTCTCCGGTTGCTAGTTGTCCATAAAAACGTCTGTTTCTTTTACTGTTCTCAATGGGAATAAAATCGTGAACGTCTCTCAGATAATATCCAACTTGGGTGGGCTTGTTTTTAAGTTTGATCATAACTGCAGTATCTGATGCTGAGCGCACAAAGATCTTGTATTGGTTGCGATCAATTTTATGTTCATTCGAAATATCTACAGGTCTCCCTAAAAGAAATAGCGCAGTATCTGATTTTGTAATGGGAAGATCAGCTGCTAAGGCTTTCATATGAAAAAGGGTATCTCCCATTTTCGCAAAACTCGTGAGCTGAACAATAAAGTTATCAATCTTTAGTGTGTCTTTGAGTGTTTTTATCACGGGTATTGGATCAGAAAACGTAAATTCTGAGCGTAAATACTCGAATTCAGGCGGGAAAATATAGAGATCCTCCACTTTCAATTTTGGCTTGTCGAGATTAATCAGCCTACAAGGTGAACAAAACGTGTACGTTCCATTAATCGTGTCGAATTCTGGTTTGATTGATGATGGCTTCCAATAAATCACACCATTGATCGTATCGGGTTCCCAAAGGAGCATATCTGTGTCCACCTGAGCACTTCTCACAGTATAACAGATTGTTCGATCCACACGAATCTTATTCGATTCATTACAAGGTTTAAAGTTGAAGTCAAATGTACCCGCCGAGATCAGGTCAATTCCATTGGTAGTCTGAAATTCTATATCATTAACGCGCGCTTCTTCGGGCGTGTAATATGCATCTATTTTTGGTTGAGATTGACAGACGCCACAGGGTTGAAAATAATCAAGTGGCACAGTCACTTCTGCATTTCCATCTGGAATGGTGATTTGATTATTACTCATTGGGATCACGAATAGATCTACCCGTCTCGCCAGGGTTAGATCTCTCGCCTCTGGAGTGAATTCACTTTCTCCAAGGTTCTTTTCAAAGTAGGTAAACGTGAAGTCTTGGAATTTGTCGAGTCGTGCTTTTACGGAATTAATTCGATCTTGAGACAGTGCCAAATTGTAGTCAGC
>JBLHON010000362.1:0-3599 GCA_047621865.1 Crocinitomicaceae bacterium
GCGAAGAAAACAAACAACGAAATGTCAACTTTTGCTGATCTTCAGAAGTTAGGAATGCGCGATGTGGTTGTATTTGCATGCGACCTAAATACAAAATCGGTAAAAGAATTTTCGTTTGCGAGCACACCAAATGTTCCAATCGCCGAGGCAGCCAGAGCATCAATGTCCATTCCGCTCTTCTTTGAGGCTTGGCAATTCCCAGCCAGCGTTCCAGATGATCACCTTTATGTGGATGGAGGAACAGCGTATAATTATCCTGTGAGTGCATTTGATACAGCAGGAATTAATCCAAACACCTTAGGATTGTACTTAACAAATGAGGATGCGCAACTAGTTGACTCAGGCTTGAAGTACGACCATGTATTTAAATACGTTGAAGCGGTTTTCGAAATTGTCTTGGCTTCACAAAGATTAGATTTTAAAAAGGACCCAAGTGATCAGGCAAGAACGGTAAAAGTGAATGATTTTGGGATTTCTGGGACGAACTTTGGAATTACACAGGCAGATAAGGACAAGCTTTACAAATCAGGACAAGATTCTGTAACCAAGTTCTTCGCAGCTAAAGCATAAGGAATATTTCTTAATAAATTCAAATGCGCGATACCAATAGGTTATCGCGCATTTTTAGTTTCTGGAAATTCATTTGAATTCACTTAAAATCGGGAGTTCGGTGAAAGCCAACTGCTCTCCAAAGTTGGCGATCACCTCTAAACTTATCCATTCTTAATCTGAACAAATTCACCTCCCATTAATTTATAAGTGGCCCCTTCAATTTGGATGGATTCACCTTCGCTCATAGCGGCTATTTTGGTAATATCTTCTTCCATAGTATGGATGCTGCCTTTGGTTTTCCATGCGATTGCCAAATAATCAATTAATACCCAACCATCTCGCGAGCCACATAGAATAATGTGCACTGGATGCTTGAAATTTTTCAAGAGTACAATGTCCTTGACTGGCGCGTTATTGTCTACAATCATCACGAGCTCCTTGTAGGGTTTTGCCATTTTCACGCCTTTGATTAAGGCTTCCATATTATTCTCAGGGCAGTCCCCACCATAGCCATTTCGTTGAACTTTTGACATTAGATTGATCAAACTATCCATGCCCTTTGATTCTTGATAATAGATACCACCAGTGGATCCAATTACCTTTTGGTCGTCACTTTTGCTGTCCCCATCATTAAAAAACACAAATTGCACGTTCGGTTCCTTTTTGTAATGAAGTTGATACCATATCGAAAGTTGTCCCGCATAAGGATTCATACTTCCAGTTAAATCACAAACAATTAGTTTTTCTGTCCATTTGTTTCGCCTTAAGGCAGCAAGAACAACTGTGTCTGGAGTAGATCCCATGGATTCCATTGTTTTTTTGCGATAACCTTCTTCCTCGCTAATCCCAAGATCTTTGCACCAGGCAACAAATTTCGCATGCTCTTTTGCTAGGCGTTCTTCTTCGGCTTTTATACGTTCTTCTTCAATCTTTTTTCTTCGAAGAATCTCTTCTGTGCCAATGTAACTAAGGTTTATCCTCCCATCTGAAGTACCCTTGGAATAGAAAATTTCTTGTGAGGAGTAATTCTTATTGTAGGTGAAATTTATACTGTATTTGTCACCTTTTGGTAAAAAAACACTAAAGGTTCCAGCACTATTTGTTTTGCCTTTGAAAGATTTATTTCGTTTTTCTCCAGTGAGTGTTACTTGCTCACCAACCAGTGGACCATTATCAAGATCCTTGAGTGTGATTGAAAGACTGGAATAATTACTCATATTTCGAGGCATAGCCATTCGAGATCCTTTGATGAGAGAGATCTCAGGCAATTTCTCGGCAGCCATATCAACTGCGGATTTCTGCACATCATTCATGGCAAACGACTTGTCTTTTTCGGCCATATTGGGCTCGTACCCAAATTTTCTGGTCGCCCGACTTCCTGCATTGGCTGGGGAGTGCATCTCAACTTCTCTCGTATAATTGGAGATCGTCACGTCAAATGTTTGATCGCACGGAAGGTCGAATGACACTGTTCCGTCGCCGTCTGTCTTTTTTGTAAAGCTATCCCCTGATGATTTTCCTTTGAAAGTGACCGTTTGGTTGGAGTAAACACCTCCTTTGATATTATTAAGAATAAGTTTGATCGTTGATTCGCAACCCTGTGAGCTGGCGTAATTTGATTGGAGAAGAACAAGCAAGATCGAGATACGCGAGGTTCGGATCAAGCACTTCAAGAGTACTGATAGTTTCATAAGGTGAGATTTGAATGTTAAGAGAGTGGAGAGCTCTCGTTTTAATAACGGGCGTGATTCAAAAAGGTAACACGTGATTTACAAATAGATCAATTACAGCGTTGTACGTTGGGTGAATTGTACTTCTCTTTAATGAGCATGAGTACAAATTAGATGCATTTAATAGGAGGTTTTCGATAAAATTGTGAACTTTGGGCTAATATCCTTGGAATCACTGGGGTTAAATCTGTGTTATGAGAAAAAAATCAATCAAAAGCGTTTTACTTTTTATTGTAATTATCCTGTCTGCAGGAGCTGTAAATGCTCAACCTCCTGGATGGCAAGATGGATTCCCTATTACTGTTTATGAAAATTCTGGAACGACCTTGACAAATCATCAAGTTCCAATTACGCTGAATACACAAGCTCTTATTGCGGCAGGACTCATGAATGCCAATGGTGATGATATTCGATTTGCAACAAGTTGTACGGGTGGATTATTGCCCTATTGGATTGAGGGATATATGAACACTGATACGACAAAAATCTGGGTACAGGTTAATTCAATTCCAGCAAATGACTCTGTTACAATTATGATGTTTTATGGAAATTCATTGGCTTCTCCTCAAAGTGATATTGCTATTTTCGAGGGACCGTTTTCTGGCAATGATTCTTTAACAGGTGGTTCTCCTGGAGGGAGTGGAGATCGTCAACGTGGTTTCTATTTTCATGGTTCTCGTGATATTTTGGTGACAAAATTCGGGAAATATGAACCTACTGGAACAACTCGTTACGTGACTTTGTTTGATAGCATTTCACAGACATTAATGAATCAAATTCAGGTTCCTGGTCCAGCAGCAACATTGAGTTATGGCAATCTTGCAAGTCCAGTATGGCTCACTAGAGATCAAACTTATTTAATCACAGTGTTTCTCCAAACGGGCGATCAATATTATATATCTTCTAGTACGCAAGCTGGGCCTTACCTAACATATTCACGCACTGGTTGGTGCAACACGTGTACTCAAAACACCTTTCCACTAAACAACACGACTGGTCATTTTGGATATCCAGATTTTGAATATTATGTGCGCGATTCAGCCAGCATTTATCCAACGTATCAGTTTAAATCCCAAGTGACAGCTTTAGCAGGAATGGATGTTGAAATCTGTTCAGGAGATTCTGTACTTATGGCGACTAATGCAACTGGGGGAGCAGGGTTCAATCAATATCAATGGAGTCCTGGAGTAGTGTTTTCAGATCCTGCTGTGGCCAATCCTTATGCATTTCCCTTGATAACAGGTGAAGTCACATTTTCTGTGATGGATGATTTGGGTTGCACGAATTCAGACACATTAATTATTACTGTGAATGCAT
>JBLHON010000363.1:0-3590 GCA_047621865.1 Crocinitomicaceae bacterium
TCTTTTTCTTTTTCCAAAATCGGGGTTGCTCTTGGTTGCCGGGTAATCGAGTAAAGAATTCAATTTTAGATCGTTGTATGATTGTTTCCGATGAGACAGCAGCAGAATTAAAACTAAGAGGGCTTGGCAAAGATGATCTAATTCAAGTGCTTAATGATGGAGATGTTCTCTTCAGCGAAAGTGATAAAAATGACGATGATAAAGTCTACGTTATCGAGAAGGACGGAAAAAAATACATGTTCACATTGCCTTATGAAAGTTTCGTTTCCGAAGTTATTCTTGGGAAGAGTGCTTATAAAGCGAAGACTTCTACGGAAGGATTTGGAGAAATTTGGAGATTTCCAGCAGATTCTTCATTAATTTTTCCTGACTCTACTGACTTAATGACGTGTCAGCAAGATAAATTGGGACTGATTAATCCTAAAGACATTCTCAAACTGCTTAAAAAATCTGGAAAAATAGATTTCTCAAAAACGGATCTAACCATTAAACCTAAGCCAGAACACTACTTAACCTTCATCAAAGACGATAAAGAAATTGGAGCACATATGATCTGGTACAAGAACAAATTGCACATCAAATCATTCGAAATTCCCTTCGAAGTTAATTGCGAATAACGGTATCAAATCAACGATGTTAATAAAACAATCGTTCCTCTATTATAGAACCTTTGTTTTTTATACTTTTGACACATGAAATTTTCGGCCGAACAAATAGCTGGTATCATTAATGGAACCGTAGATGGAGACCCATCGGCAGAGGTAAGCGCATTGGCAAAAATTGAAGAAGGCATCTCAGGATCGCTCTCCTTTCTAGCAAATGCTAAGTACGAAGAACACATTTACAACACGAAATCAAGTGTTTGTATCGTCAACCATACATTCAAACCATCAACCAATTTACCAGAATCACTCACATTGATCAAGGTAGATGATGCGTATGCCTGCTTTGCCAAATTATTAGAATTTTACGATACACTCCAGAAGGAAGAACCGCGAATTGAAGCAAATTCATTTATTCATGAAACAGCTTCAATAGGAGAGAATATATATTTAGGAGCCTCATCTTATATAGGTAAGGAGTCAATCATCGGAAATGAGGTGAGCATTCATCCAAATGTTACTGTTGGGCCAAATGTTACAATTGGCAATGGCACAGTGATCTATCCTGGAGCAACAATCTATAGAGATTGCGTCATTGGCGAAAATTGCATAATTCATTCTGGGGCAGTGATTGGAGCAGATGGCTTTGGATTTGCACCAAATGAAAAAGGCGAGTTTCAGAAAATTCCTCAAATTGGAAATGTAATCCTAGAAGATTTTGTTGATATTGGAGCAAACTCTACGATAGATAGAGCTACAATGGGAAGCACTATCATTCGAAGAGGAGCGAAAATTGATAACCTTGTTCAAATTGGACACAACGTTGAAGTTGGAACCAATACTGCAATGGCAGCACAAACTGGAATTGCAGGATCAACGAAAGTTGGTAACAATGTGCTTATTGGTGGACAGGTTGGAATGGCAGGACACCTAAAAATTGGAGATCGTGTTAGAATCGCGGCGCAATCTGGAATTGGTGGAAATGTAAAGGAAGGAACAAAAATAATGGGCTCGCCCGCATTTGATAGTGACGAATACAAACAGTCCTATCTCGGATTTCGAAGATTACCACGTATTCTTAGTCGTCTTAAAGAACTCGAAGATAGAATTGAAGAATTAACCAAAGAATAATTTTGAATGGCTGAAAAGCAAAGAACCCTCAAAGAATCAGTGAAATTCACTGGTGTTGGATTGCATACTGGCGAGGTTGTAAATTTGGAAGTCGTGCCGGCTCCAGATAATCATGGATATAAATTTCAACGTGTAGATGTTGAGGGTGAGCCAACAATTAAGGCTGATTGTGATTTGGTTATTTCAACTGATCGTGGAACTACACTTGAACAG
Organism: Crocinitomicaceae bacterium; assembly: GCA_047621865.1. Classification (GTDB taxonomy): domain Bacteria; phylum Bacteroidota; class Bacteroidia; order Flavobacteriales_D; family Crocinitomicaceae; genus UBA4466. Next base: position 1,947 of record JBLHON010000363.1, read on the forward strand.
AATGGCGCTCGCGTTTATACAACAGAACATATTCTTGCAGCACTTTATGGCTGTCAGATAGATAATGCCTTAATTAAATTAGATGCGCCCGAAGTTCCAATTATGGATGGGAGTTCGCAACTATTCGTAGACGGTTTTGAAGCAGCAGGATATGAAGATCAACAGGCAGATCGCGAATACCTTCAATTGGAAGAAAATATTGCGTGGGAAGATGTTGACAAAGGAATTGAGTTTCTTGCCGTGCCTGACGTGCATTATCGGGTAACTGTAATGGTAGATTATAATTCTCCAGTACTTGGTACACAGCACGCGACAATGTACAATCTTGGTGAATTTAAGAAGGAAATAGCATCGTGTAGAACATTTGTTTTCCTACGTGAACTTGAATTTCTGGCAAAAAATAATCTCATTAAAGGAGGCGACCTAGACAATGCCATCGTTCTTGTTGAGCGTGAAAATATTACTCAGAAAGAATTGGATGATCTTGCAAAACTTCTTGGGAAAGAAGATAGTAAGATTGCCGTAGAAGGGATGGGAGTGCTTAATAGCACGAAATTGAAGTTTGAAAACGAGCCTGCAAGACATAAGTTGTTAGACATTGTTGGAGATCTAGCATTGGTAGGAAAACCAATTAAAGGGCATATTCTCGCAGCAAGACCTGGACATTCAGGAAATGTACGCTTCGCAAAAGTATTGAAAGAATACATGAAGTCGAAAGCTAAAGCTGGACGAAATTTCGATCTAACTGTGGCTCCTCTTTATGATATAAACGATATTACTCGTATGCTTCCACACCGTTTCCCATTCTTGATGGTAGACAAAATTATGTCCATTTCAGAGGATAGCATTGTGGGAGTGAAGAATGTCACAATGAACGAGCCAATTTTCACAGGTCACTTCCCAGATAATCCTGTTTTTCCAGGAGTACTTCAGGTGGAAGCAATGGCTCAAGTGGGTGGGATATTTGCTCTTGATAAAGTCGAAGATCCACATTTGTACTCGACTTATTTCATGAAAATTGATAAAGTGAAGTTCAAACAAAAAGTGTTGCCCGGCGATACTATAGTATTTGAGTTGCGCTTGGTGTCACCCATGCGTAGAGGATTGGTGAATATGGCTGGAATTGGATACGTGAATGGCTTAGCTGTAGTTGAAGCCGAAATGTTGGCGCAAGTCGTGAAGGATAAAACAGAATGATAAGCAAATTTGCAAATATCTCACCCAAAGCTAATCTCGGAAAAAATGTCGAGGTGAACAGCTTTTCGACCATTTTTGAAAATGTCACTATTGGTGATGGAACAATCATTCATCCAAATGTGACGATCTATCCTGGAACCACGATAGGAAAAAAATGCGAAATATTTCCAGGAGCTGTAATTGGCGTGCTCCCACAAGATCTTAAGTTCGATGGTGAGGAAACTACTGTTGAAATTGGAGACAACACGATTATTCGTGAATGTGTAACGATTCATCGAGGAACAAAAGATAAGTGGAAAACGACCATTGGTAATAATTGCCTATTAATGACGTATGTCCATGTGGCACACGATTGTCAGGTTGGAAACAATGTCGTTTTGGCAAGTTATACAGGTTTGAGCGGACATGTTCAAGTAGACGATTATGCAATCCTTGAAGGGAAAGTTG
>JBLHON010000364.1:0-3575 GCA_047621865.1 Crocinitomicaceae bacterium
AGAGGATATCTCCAGAAGAAAGGATGAGAGATGGGAGGTAGAGGTGACTGATCTTGCAAAGAATAAAGATCGAAAAGTAAGCGCTGACTTTGTTTTTATTGGAGCTGGAGGTGCTGCAATTCCTCTGCTCGAAAAGACTGATTTACCAGTAGGAGAGGGGTATGGAGGTTTTCCTGTCAGTGGACAATTTCTTCAATGCTCAAATCCAGAAGTGATAAAATTTCATGAAGCCAAAGTATATGGAATGGCTGAAGTAGGTTCTCCACCAATGTCAGTTCCACATTTAGATTGCAGAATAATTGATGGCAAAAAGATGCTGCTCTTTGGTCCATATGCTGGATTTTCAACGAAGTTTCTCAAAAATGGCTCTTATTTCGATTTGCCTTTATCTGTTGAATCTCACAACATTTGGCCACTAATTACTGCTGGCTTCAAAAATTTCCAATTAACAAAATACCTCATAAAACAGGTAATTCAATCTCCAGAAGATCGCTTTGAGGCCTTAGTGAAATATTACCCAGAAGCCAAAATGGACGATTGGAAATTAATCGTTGCAGGACAGCGTGTACAAATCATTAAGCGAGAATGGGATGGTGATGGCGCTCTGCAGTTTGGAACAGAAATAGTTTCAAGTAAAGATGGATCTTTAGCTGCATTATTGGGTGCTTCTCCAGGTGCGAGTACTTCTGTCTCAATTATGCTGGAACTCTTGAATGATTGCTTTCCAAATCAAATGGAAAAGGAATCTTGGAAGAAAAAGATTACAGAAATGATTCCGTCTTATGGTCGCTCATTAATTGAAGATGGAGAGCTTTGTATCTCTACAAGAGAAGAAACTACGCGAATATTGAAATTGGAAGATCAGCAAGAATGACGTGTGATTCAATCGAACTTACTTGACACGTAATTCAAAAACAGTTATTTCTGGTCGAATCCCAACTCTTCCTGCATACCCTATAAAACCAAGTCCACGATTGACATAGAGAAATTGTCCAGTTTCTTCGTAAAGCCCTCCCCAACGTTTGTAAACATATTGAACGGGCGACCATCTAAACCATCTCGTTTCGATTCCAAATTGCGCGCCATGTGTGTGTCCTGCCAGTGTAAGATGAAAATGATGCTCATGTGCAATTACCCGATCATTCCAATGTGTTGGATCATGCGACAATAGAATTGAGAAATCGTGCTTATCCACATTTTCAGTGGCTACATCAAGGTCACCTTTTCTTGGGAATGGACGATTGCCCCAATTCTCTACACCAAGTAATTGAATAGATTCCCCGTCTTTTTCGATTTTCGCACTTGCATTATTTAACGAGATAAATCCCATGTCACGAACATGAATCTTGAGTTCTTCAACAATATGTGTGTGATTTTCCAGATCCATCCAGGCTTTATTCGCGCCATAATCATGATTCCCTAAACAGGAATATTTTCCATATTCTGCATGCAAAGATTTGAAGATGTCTTTATAAGGTTTGATCTCATCAGGTTTCGCATTGATCCAATCTCCTGAGAATATAATTAGGTCAGCATTTTGATTTTGAATGAGCTTTGAAGCACGAATCATTGCTTTTGAACTATCGTAGTTTCCACTGTGTAAATCTGAGAATTGGACAAGTTTGAAACCGTCAAACGCTTTCGGTAAATCACTATAAGGAAGAGTGATTTTGTTGACTTTATAATGATATTTCCCGAGTGCCATTCCCACAAATAAAAGCACGATTGGAAGAGAACCAAGACACATAGCCATTGTTCGTATGAGCGCAGATTTATCAGGCCTCATGAAAAATCCAGTGTTAATCTTTAATGTTGTTCCAACTCCAATGCGAGACATGTCTTCCAGGATGAAGAGGATCATCATCAGGAGGGAAGAGAGCAGAATGCCAAAGAAAAAACCCATTGACCAGTTGGTTAGTAAATCCGATTGACCATAGCCAGATTTAAAAACGATCCCCATCCTTGCCAACGTAAAAACGCAGATGAATGCTGCAACTAGAAATCCTATTAATACGATTAATTGGGTGGTTGGAGAAATAATTGAAGATGTGTAACTCCACAGATTATAAGCCAATGAGGTCAGGGCAAAAATTAATATAATGACTGATCTCATTGAGCTGTTACCTTAGGGAATTAAGTGATTTGGTAGTCTTAAACAGTGGCTTATTTCTTCACGTATTGGGTTAGAATAACAATTTTCTGACCTTCTACCTTGCCTTCAATATGCTCTGGATTGTCATGAACTAGAGAGATATTTCGAACTGCAGTTCCTCTCTTAGCTGTGAAGCCTCCACCTTTTACTTTGAGATCTTTGATCAGAACCACGGAATCACCAACATTTAATTGAACACCATTACTATCGAGGTGAATAACTGCATCTTCAGATGATTGACCAGCTTTCGCCCAGGCTCCTGCATCTTCATCCATGTACATCATTTCCAAAAGATCATTTGGCCAGCCTTCAGATTTAAGGGCTGTCAATGTACGCCAAGCGACAACTTTAACAGCATCAACTTCGCTCCACATACTGTCATTAAGGCACCTCCAATGATTTGCATCCATTTCCTCAGAATCTGTCAATTGAGCGTTGCATTTCGAACATGCATGAACACAGTCATCAACACTGTTCCCACTTTTTGGTGCTACAGTATAACTTGTTAATCCTTCATTGGATCCGCACAATTCACAGTTCCCACCACTTCGATTTGCTAACTCTTTTTCCATGACTTTCTTTGTGTCAAGTATACGGATTTTCTTCCTGACATTATCACAGTTTCCTCGATTAGAATGATCTCATAAGATTGAACTAAATCTCCTATTAGTGCTTGATCACGATGCGTTTTGCTCTCTGAAAAGATTTGTTGCCGACTCTCACAAAATAGACTTCACTTGCCAATGTAGATATCTTAAAATTGTCCGATGGTAATAGCCGTCGACTTTCCCTCTATCAACAGTTCATTTGAAGTGATTTTCTGCCAATTTTTCATCACATAGCGACTTGAGAAACAGACTAATTATTTCTTCCGATTCAGTAATCTCCAGCTTCACTGATCCAAGATCTCTGATTCAGGTTTTTTAGCTGAGTGCCCTTCACCAGAAGGTTTCGGCGGGAATATTTTCGAGAAGATAAACCCAACAATCATAGCGATTGCAAATGATGGTGCAAGCACATCTAGTTCCTTGAGATACGCGCCAACACTTTCGATTTCTTGAAACACGAATTTAAATAGAATGACAGAGACGAAACCTGCTATCATGGAGGCAATTGCTCCCTTTTCACTATAGCCTTTCCAGAAAAGTGACATAATTATGACAGGACAGAACGTGGCGGCAATTCCAGACCACCCAAAAATCATGATCCAGAAGATCTGCCTATCGGGATACAGATTGTACAAGAGAATCGCAATTCCAAGTGCTACTAAAGCCATTGCGACTGTTACAAGTCTAGAAAATTTCGTTAAGTCTTCATCTTTTAAATCGGGTCGGAATATTTTTTGGTAAAAGTCGCGTGTGATAGCACTTGAAGCAAGAATAAGCAGTGAATCGATTGTGGACATGATCGCCGAAAGTACGAT
>JBLHON010000365.1:0-3571 GCA_047621865.1 Crocinitomicaceae bacterium
TTTGGTGTATCTCCAGTAACATCAATAATCTTTGTGGATTTAGTAAGTACGACATTCGCTCCAAGCACGGCTTCCTTTCCTATACGAACTCCTTCAACCACTATGCAACGTGAGCCAATAAATGCTCCATCCTCAATAATAACAGGTGCAGCCTGCAATGGCTCTAATACACCTCCAATTCCAACTCCACCACTTAGATGAACGTCCTTTCCAATTTGAGCGCAAGATCCAACAGTCGCCCATGTGTCAACCATGGTTCCAGAGTCAACATACGCACCTATATTAATGTAAGAAGGCATCATGATAACTCCTCGCGCAACAAATGCACCATAGCGAGCAATTGCATGTGGAACTACGCGAACGCCAAGTTCCTTATAATTTGTTTTGAGTGCCATTTTATCGTGAAATTCAAATGGACCAACTTCAATCGTTTCCATTTTGCGAATAGGGAAGTACATCACTACAGCCTTCTTCACCCATTCATTCACCTGCCATTCCCCATTCTCTAGAGGTTCAGCCACGCGAAGTGTTCCTTTGTCAAGTGCTTCTATGACTGCATTGATAGCATCAGTTGTCGTAGATTCTTTAAGTAATTCGCGATTGTCCCAAGCAGCTTCAATAAGTGTTCTCATGAATTTCGGTTTTATTCTTCCGCAAAAATAATCAACCTTCCGACCTACAGTATTTCAATTATTGATTTCTTTCAACCATCTTTACAACAATGGGAAAGATTGTAAGCATAGATTTTGGCTTGAAAAGAACTGGAATTGCATTATCAGATGATACAGGATCGTTTGCTTTTGGATTGGAGACAGTTGAATCGCGACTACTAATGAAATTCTTAATTGATCTTAAAGTCAAGGAAAAGTTTACAACGATCGTTCTCGGAATGCCAAAGCGTTTGAATAATGAAGACAGTCATGTATCTGAAAATGTTCGTCTGCTCAAAGAAGCGCTCGAGAAACAATTTGCTGGCGTGAAAGTTGATTTGATGGACGAGCGCTTCACCTCAAAGATGGCATCTGAATCAATGTTTACTGCTGGAGCAAGCAAAAAACAGCGCAAAGAAAAAGGGTTGATTGATAAAGTGAGTGCCACAATCATCCTGCAATCCTATATCTCCCAACAGTCATTTCCTTCATGATAATCTAATTTATAGATGTAAGAGATGTATAAATGCGTGATCGTTTTCCAATAAATCCGTTCATTTTTCCATTGAAAGCATTAATTTTGTAGCTCAAGCATTTTCTATGATATTACCAATAGTTGCATATGGAGATCCTATTCTTAAGCGTGAAGCTCGAGACGTGGAGGAGGTAAACCCCGACCTAAGCACGCTGATTTCGAATATGTATGAAACAATGTATGAAGCTTCTGGCGTGGGCTTAGCGGCCCCGCAAATTGGGCAGTCAATCCGTCTTTTCATAGTAGATGGAAGTCCCTTTGCGGAAAAAGAGGAGGATGAGGAAGAGGATCCAAGAGCGAGTGGACTCGAGAACTTTAAAAAAGTATTCATCAACCCAATTATAGAAGAAGAGTCGGGTGAAGAATGGGGGTTTCGAGAAGGATGTCTTTCGATTCCAGATATTCGCGAAGAAGTATTTAGGAAAGAAAAGATCACACTCTCTTACTATAATGAGAAATGGGAGCTGAAAGAGGAGGAGTTTGATGGTTATGCAGCCCGAATTATTCAGCACGAATACGATCACGTGGATGGTGTATTATTTACCGATCGAATTTCTCCATTGAAGAAACGACTCTTATCCAAAAAGTTGTCGAACATCTCAAAAGGTGATGTTGAAGTACCTTATAAAATGAAATTTCCACTGCGTAAAAAGCAACGATAAATTAGACAAATGAAACACCTACTATTTATAGTGACGATTGGAAGCTTCTTATTTGTGAGCTGTGGAGATGACACGGTAAAAGATGCGGAATACAAAGCCTACGAGACAGTTGTTCCTCCTGTCAATGAGTTGAGAGAAGGAATTAAGACCCTAGAAGATTCATTACTTCGAATGTCACAAGATTTAGGCAACGTGCGTAAGCAATTACCAAATTTAACGCGGCATGCCTTGATTGAAAAGTTGCTATTGCTTTATCGGAACTATCCAAAAGACAAGGATGCAGCAGCTTGCTTGGATAAGGTCTACTCTACCTATTCTTCATTGAACGCACATGATCTGTCATTGAAATTCGCCGATACACTTTTGACGAATTATCCGAAATATGATAACCGACCAGCGCTCTTGCGAAATTTGGCAACAGACTATGACGTCTTCATCAAACCTAGGGATAAAGAGAAAGTGAAATACTATTACAACCTTCTTCTCAAGGAGAATCCAAATCTTCCTCAGGAGGCACGGGACGAAATTAAATTCAGATTGGATCACATCGATCTAACATTTGAAGAACTCATAGTTATGCAGGCCGAGGCAATTTAATCGCGCTGTTAACGATGTGTTAAAAATTTATGGTCTTGGAAAACTTGCACTATATTTGTAATAGAACGTATTAGAAACTTAAACCCATAAAGATGAAAAAAGTATTATTCTCATTGTTGTTGATCTTCGCTGCCACTGCAGCAACCAACGCAGTAGTAGCTCAAGAAGTTAAGGACGGAGCAAAAATTGAATTCCAAAAAGAATCTCATGATTACGGTACTGTAAAGTATGCTGGAAATGGACAATGTTCATTCACTTTCAAAAATACAGGTAATGCACCATTGATCATTTCAAACGCAAAAGGATCTTGTGGATGTACTGTTCCTTCTTGGCCGAGAGAGCCAATCGCACCAGGAGCATCAGCTGAAATCAGCGTAAATTATGACACAAAGCGTCCGGGAGCGATTAACAAAAGCGTAACAATTACTTCCAATGCGGTTAACGATCCTACGAAAGTAGTTCGTATCAAAGGGAATGTTTCCGCTAAACCAGAGTCTGGAGCACCAGTAGATAATTCAGGAGCACCAGCTAAGTAAAATCGGCTATTTTTCGCGATCATAATTATAGCATTTAATTCCGCCCGTGGTTTCCATGTGGCGGAATTTTCTTTTTGAGCATTTCTGGAAGATTATCTGAACTATCTTCAACAATGTAATTCATCGCCATTCATCCTTTGAAAGGCAGATGTGCTCAGTTATTCTCTTACTAGTTTCAAGCCCCTGCTGAAGAGGGCTTTATGAAATTTACGTTCGAATAATAGAGTACAAAAGAAGAATCCATTAGAATTCAATTATGACGATATAGGGGAGATGTTAACTATGCGTTAAAAACAGATTTTGTTGGAAAAGTTGCATTATATTTAGAACAGAACTTAGCATAAACTTAAACCCATAAAGATGAAAAAGGTAATATTCTCATTAGTGTTAATCTTTGTTGCTACTGCAGCAACGAACATGGTCGTAGCTCAAGTTAGCGGGGCTGGAATAGAATTCGAGAAAGATGTACACGACTATGGTACAATGGAGCAGCATGGTGATGGAACATTTGAATTCAGATTCAAGAATATTGGTGATGCGCCATTGACTATCTTGAACGTAAAAGGGTCTGTTGGATGCACAGTTCTTTCT
>JBLHON010000366.1:0-3506 GCA_047621865.1 Crocinitomicaceae bacterium
AAATGATTAAAGAGTGGATGAAAAACCAGATGTGTATCCAATGAGCATGAAGTGTTACAATTGGATTGATCATATAAATCAGCGTCATCAGCGTGACATTTCTAAGAACTTGATTGTACTGTGACGCATTGATCAAATAATCCAACTCCACTGCAATCCATTGATCCAATACTATTCCACCTCAAGGGTGAAATTGACGAGCCTTTTGTCAAATTAGTGAGCTAATTATTTGAAGAAGTCCTAGAATTACTCAATTGTAAATACTCGTTTTGTAGTTCCATTAGAATAAATCTCAATGTATACAACACCTGAACGTCTTTCAGAGACAGTTCTTCCAAGCATGTCCACAGTTCTGAGCAATTTCACCTCTTGAGCAGTTGATGACAACTCGTCAATTTCAACGTTAGAAAAGCAAGTTCCATCATAACCATGAGGGATTGAGCCTAAGTTTCCGACTCCATAAGGAACATATACTTGATAGGTTTCACCAAGTACTGGGAGAATAATCTGTGTTGTTTCTCCATTTGACCATTCATAGGTTGGATATCCAGCTGGTGCTTTGAGGTAGAGTGTTCCACTTGAATCTACACAGCTAATAACTGGTCGAGGCAGCGTGAAATCTAAATGAAAAGGAGTTGCTCTGTAGGTAATCGAGCTATCTTTAAAATAGTATTCTGCAGCAACATTCTTCAAATTATCGTAAATCACAATGTTGGGAGACGGACGAAAAACCGCTCCATAATTGATCACATCATAACCATCTATCTTACTGTAGTTGCCCATTGCACCTCCATAGATTGGCACAACTGGATCAATCTCATCGATCAATGTTGCAGTCCAATTCACAGTATCGAGTTGATACATCACCCCTCTAGATTGCTGAGGAACATCCAAATTACCATTTGAAAATATTGATACGACATCTGGACTAATCGCTCGTACGTCATGCTGTCCACTAAATCCAGTATCTCCAACGAATGTAAAGTCGCTCAATAAACCACCCAATCTCCACATAACAGCCCCAGTTACATGATTAATTTTGATGATTGAATTGGTATGTCGTGCTGAAACGAGCAGATTATCATCAGTGTCCACGTCAATTGCATTAATGTGGAAATAATCAAATCCATTTTGATTATAGCCAAATCCGTATGCTTCTGAAGGATGAATTTCATCGCAACTATTCCACTCAAAAACTAAGCTTCCACCAGCATCAAATTCCTGAACTCCTCCACATTGAACATTTGTTGTTGCACTCATTGGAGAGCCATCAAACAAATATGCGCTGAGGTCATGAGTTTCGTCATGGCGTGTACTAATATATTTTGATCCATCTTCATCGATTAAAAATTCATGAGAATCAGGATCGACAACAACAGTAACAGTTGTGCCCAAAAATTCTAGATTCGTATCAAGGGTTCTGAATTCCTTATTGACAGATGAAAAAGAAACAACTTCCTGAAAAACGCCGTTTGCCTCATTGTAATGAAATCCACTGATCGCATTTGCATTCAAAGGATCTCTATTCTGATACCAAGCTATAAATCCATCTGGATCTAGGATCACTCCACGCTTATACTTATAATCTGGATCCGTGACAGCACCTCCAAGGCTGCTCGTATTTATTCCAAGATAGAACTGAAGACTTGTATCATTTTGAACGAATTCATACGGAAAAACTCCATAAGGGACAGGCCGATTTGGCGTTTGAGCGAATAGTGTAAGTGTAAAGAAAAAGCAACTAACTAGGCAAATAGTGAATTTAAGCATCGACATATGAATTTGTACCCAAAGTTATGAAAATTGATAGGTGCAATGCAACATTTTAACACATCAATTCAATACCTTGGTTTAAATGGTATGGACCATTTGAATTTTATTGCCAACAAGCGAATAAGAACCACGACACTAATTGAAACAGTCATGTTCACATATTGAAAGTTCGAAATGGATTCAAGTCCCAAATAAATTAAGCCACCAATCAAACAGGCGAATGCATACACTTCTTTCCGAAAAATAATTGGTACATCTCGAGAAAGTACATCTCTTAGCACCCCACCAAACACAGCAGAAACAACCCCCATCATGACTGCAATTAAGGGAGACAATCCAGCATCAGTGGCCTCATGGATTCCGAAAATTGTAAATAAGCCAATTCCCAGGGTATCGAAAAGTAAGAAGGTCTTTCGAAGCTTTTGAAGGGATTTCATTAAAAAGTAGCAGATTGGGATTGTCGACAGAATTACGTAGACGTGAATATCACTTTGCAGCCACCCAACTGGGCTTGATCCAATCATTAAATCCCGAAGAGTGCCGCCACCAATTGCAGTGACAAAAGCGAGAATAATTGTTCCGAATAGGTCAAATTTCTTTTCGACTGCTACTGTGACTCCTGATATAGCAAACGCAAAGGTTCCTAGAAGATCTATGATTGATACTGCATCCATAACACAACGAATTATGGCCGCAAATCTACGTTAAGTCACGCTCAATTACAATCCTTCAATCACGAAATCAGTACGACGATTTTTCGCTCGATTGATCGCATTATCATTTGGAACTTTAGGTTTCGTTTCGCCATAGCCTTTTGCAGATAATCTGCTCTCCTTAACTCCCAATGAAACGAGGTACCTTTTCACTCCTTGCGCACGTCTTTCAGATAAATCCATATTCAAGTCATCGTTACCTTCATCATCAGTATGCCCCTGAATACCAACAGAAATGGTTGGATTCTGATCAAGGAATCGTGCAAAGCCTTTTAAGATAAACTTAGCTTTTGGATTGAGTATATCACCCGCAGTTGGATAGAGAATATCATTAATGGTGTACGCCTCATCCACTTTCAATTCGCGCACAGTTAAATCGTTCTCCTTGATTACTGTTTCCTTCTGGATATCTGCTGCTGCAATCACTTTTGAATCAATGGCAGTTCCTTCTTTCTTCACACTCACCATCACATCACCAGGAATGTCTTTTCGAACGATCGTTGCAAAGTTCCCATCATTACCATTCACTTTTACTTCAGTAACCACATCAGATCCTTCATACATGACTTCAATGATTGCATCTTCAACAGGAGAACCATTTTCATCTTCAAGTTTTCCTTTGAGAATTGCCACGGCTTGAGGTCGCGCTTCTTCGTATAATTCGAAGGAGTAAATATTCCATTTCCCTCCAATATGAGAAGAATAGTAGGCAATTTCACCGTCTATTGATACAAAAATTCCGAGTTCGTCGTCTGCTGTATTAATAGGATAACCAATATTCTTAGGTTCTGACCAAACTCCATTTTCTTGTCGAATGTAGAAGATATCTAATCCTCCTACTCCAGGTAAATCCTTCGAGCATTCAGAAACATAATAGAGCGTTTCACTATCCTGATGGAGAAATGGACTCTTGTCCTTTCCTGCTGTATTAATTTCATCAAATGGACGAGAGTCACCCCACGTTCCATCAGCATTTCGCTCAACAATGAAAATGTCATTGTTACGTGTACTTGGTCCATT
>JBLHON010000367.1:0-3495 GCA_047621865.1 Crocinitomicaceae bacterium
TATGGTCCAACTGTTTTCAAGAAACGTGAACGGATTCGAACATTCATTTGGCTACTGTGCATTGGGATGATTCTAGCCATTTGCTACACACTAGTGATTCATGCGAGTTATAACTTTGGAGAAAAAGAAGGGCATTGGGTGATGTGGCCGTTCTTTAAAGACCATACGATTTATGGAACTGCTGTTGCCTTTGTGACCCCATGTGTTTTCGGGATTTACTTTTCAAAAAAACACGATCCCCTCGTTCAAGTAGTTTTACTTGTGATGATCGTAATCACCCTAACTGGTCTTTATTACTCGTATACGCGTGCAGCTTGGTTAAGTGTGATTGCCTCCCTTTGCGTCCTAGCTGCAATTAAACTCAAGCTAAAGTTTTCATGGATTGCTGGCGGGTTAATTATCATAGGTGGACTTCTTTATTTTTCTTGGGATGCTGTTCAAATGGAATTGGGTCGAAATAAAATGGAGCACACAACAGAAGAATTTGGAGAGAAACTACAAAGTGCTACCAACATTACAACAGATGCCTCCAACTTAGAACGACTGAATCGTTGGTCTTGTGCAATAGAAATGTTCAAAGAGCGTCCTGTTTTTGGATTTGGCCCTGGAACCTATGCTTTTGAATACGCGCGTTATCAGAAACCTGAAAACCTTTCAATCATCTCAACGAATTTTGGGAATTTGGGGAATGCCCATAGTGAATTCTTAGGACCACTGTCAGAGATGGGACTGTTTGGGCTTATCGCAATCCTGCTTATCGTTACAGCGATCTTTTACAAGTCAATCAAGCTCTACTATAAATGGCCTCCTGAAGACAAGGAGATGCGCACACTGATCTTAGCCATGATCTTGGCACTGGTCACATACTTCGTTCACGGGATAATCAATAATTATTTGGATACAGACAAGGCTGCCATTCCTATTTGGGGTTTCTGTGCTGCCTTTATCGCCCTCGAGCACATGTTGCCAAGTGACAGCGAATCTTCAGCAAAGGAGTAGTAAGATCTACACAAGCGAGAACTAGATTAACTTAGTCTCTCAAAAACCAACGAATCTTTGCCATTTTTCGTTCTAGTGTTGAAAACCGAATACATGATACCACTAGCACCTGAGAAATTGTTTGTTCTTATTGCTTCCATTTTTGGGTTGGTATCTATTGTATTGACACCTCCCTTTCAAAGCCCAGATGAAAACCGTCACTTTTATCGAGCATATCAAGTTTCAGAAGGTACTTTTATCAGTACAAAAATTGACAATCGTGTTGGCGGTTTTCTTCCCGAAAAAGTGCGTGATTGTGTTATTCCTTATGGACCACTGAGAGGACGGGCCGAGATCAAGATTAGCAGAGATACCATTTGGAACTCTTTTCTTAACCCCGGGAGTAACAAGCGAGTTTTTATTGACTTCCCCGCAAGTTCAGTGTATTCCCCAGTCTCTTATATTCCACAAGCATTAGGAATCGCGTTGACGAAACCACTTGGTGCAACTCCAATCATGTCCCTTTATGCTGCTCGACTTATGACGTTGATCTGCTGGATTTTTGCCATTTTTCTAGCCATTCGAGCAACTCCAATTTTTAATTGGCTATTTGTTGCGCTAGCCTTACTTCCCATGTCCATTTTTATTCATTCCTCACTAAACGCTGACATGATGACGAATGCCTTCGCGTTTTTATTCATTGCTTTTATTCTCAAAAGTGCGTTCTCAGAAACGAAGATCTCAAAAAAGGAATTCCTCGTACTCCTTCTTATAATTGTGCTCCTCTCCTCGGCAAAATTACTCTATGCTCCACTCGTCCTGTTATTTCTAATGATTCCAATAAGAAACTTTAGTGGAGGAAAGCAGTTCTTTCTGCGCTTCATGCTGATCTCATTCGTCGCCTTAGCCACACCTGTGTTCTGGTATCTTATTCAGGGGAACGGCTACGTAAGCTATTCAGAGTATAACGCCGATTACAGAGAATATGTCAACCTAGTCGCTTGTGCAAATTTGAAAGATCAATTTTCCTTTATTGTTAGCCATGGAGCATCAATTTTTGAAGTACTTGCAAATTCAATTGTGCGTGGCTTTCGGAACTATTCACAAGGTTATATCGGAAATTTTGGGTGGTGCGAAGTTCCATTGCCAGGCTTCTTGGTAGTTGCCGCATATGCATTTCTACTTTTAGTAACGTGGACAGATGGTAAGTCTACGATCCAAATGAGTGGAATTCAGCGAATCATTCTACTCGTACCATTTAGTCTCATCTTTTTCCTAGTCTTGTTCTCTCAATATTTGATCTGGGCCTGTGTGGGTGCTGACGAGGTTACCAACTTGCAAGGGCGATACTTTATTCCAATTGTTCCACTTTTATTTGTGGCACAGTATGGATCTAAACAGAATTTCGCCCGGTTTCTTCCTCTTGGCGTGGCACTCTTTTCCATAACAGCACTGACGATTTCGTCGTTTGTTATCTACAACCGTTATTATGTTCCTATTGAATATGCTATCGAACGGGTAATTTGCGATCATGAAACGATTAACGGCAATTCGCAATTTGAAACGTCTAACCCATCCTATGATGCTGAAAATGCATTTTCAAGAAGCTCTGAAAGCGCTCGTTCTGGAGAGTATTCATCGAAAATCAGTGGTGTAAGCCCCTTCGGCACAATGATCAAATTTGAAGACTGCAAATATGGCGACGTGTTGTATGTGGAAGCATGGAAATTAGGCGTAGATGGAAGAATCGTGGTGTCTGACGAGGGCGGAAAAAATCTCTATTTAACTACTGCCGCAACGAGCTCCTCTCAAATTCCAGTGTGGGAAAAAGTACAGCTTGAGGTTAAAATACCTTCATCCATAGTGAACAAGAGTGTTTCATGTTATTTCTATTATCCTGAATCTTCTGACTCATGCTATTTTGATGACGTCAAAGCAGTGCTTAAACGCCGCGTGAATTGAGCATCTGTTGCACCCATTAGGG
Organism: Crocinitomicaceae bacterium; assembly: GCA_047621865.1. Taxonomy (GTDB): domain Bacteria; phylum Bacteroidota; class Bacteroidia; order Flavobacteriales_D; family Crocinitomicaceae; genus UBA4466. Next base: position 2,963 of record JBLHON010000367.1, read on the forward strand.
AGAAACGGCCATTGAATATCTACTCTTGGTTGGTTGGGTTATTCAGAAATAGTAACTAGCTTTCACTAGTGTCAATGGATGTTTACCGGAAGCACATCTTGCACAAGGATGCAATTCTGACATCATAAAGTAAACATTTCATAATGCGTGGTTAACATACGAAACACTTCCTCAGTCTATCTTTGCTGTATAAATAGTTTAAGACAAATGGAATCAATTCAGCAAGTTTTCGCAAACCTTCCAGCGAATGATATCGATCAATATATCGAAATGGGAAATAACGCAATCAAGCAAGGTGATGAGCAAGAATGCATCAAATGGTACACAAAGGGATTGTCAAAAGCGCGCGAACTTTGCGACCCAGAGAAGGAAACTTATATTTCGTCACTGATTATTACACTCATCTAATTTGCCACCCACAATGTTGGGTTGAGGCAAACAACAGATTGACCTGATACCTTGTGTACTTCAAAGTGAACGACAGACATTGTCTCACCATTTTTGGAGAGTAAAGAACCAATAATCTTCTTGGT
>JBLHON010000368.1:0-3493 GCA_047621865.1 Crocinitomicaceae bacterium
CTATGCAACAAGTATTGATGGGTGTATCGCCGAAACAGATTCTATCGTCGTTACTTCTGGGCTTGATATTGAAGATTTATTAAATAGTGAGCAAATTAGAATCTATCCAAATCCAGTTTCAGATGTAATCAATATTGTAACGGAATTTGAAATAATTGCCGTTCATCTTTTGACAATGGAGGGTAAAATTGTTGAGTTAGAGTCAAAAAACGGCAATTCTTATGATCTTTCTCTAATTTCGAAAGGCGCCTATACTATTGTTATTCAGACTAAAAAGGGAACATATCAATCGAAAATCACTAGAATCTAGCAGATAGCCAAAGAATTTATACTTTTGGGGCTTCAAAACAGTGTACATGGATTTATCAGGTATTATTTCAATTTCAGGACGTGCAGGTCTCTATAGAGTGATCGCTCAAGGGAAGAACAGCATTATTGTTGAGTCATTAATGGAGAAGAAACGATTCCCTGCTTATGCAACAGATCGTATTTCGGCACTCGAGGATATTAGTATCTATACCTATGAGGGTGACAAGCCTTTGAAGGAGATTTTTACGTTGATCTACGAGAAGCAAGACGGAAAAGCTGCTCCTTCGCACAAAGAAGATCTTTCTGTTCTTATTGAGTTCATGTTAGAGATCATTCCTGATTACGATACTGATCGTGTTTATCCTTCGGACGTTAAGAAGTTGATGCAATGGTATAACATGTTACTCGATTCGGGAGATCTTAAGCCAGAAGAACCTGTTAAAGAGGAAAAGCCAGAGAAAGCTGCTAAAACTGTGAAAGCAGAAAAGCCAGCAAGCGAGGAGAAACCAAAGAAAGCTCCTGCGAAAAAGCCGGCTGCTAAAAAGACGGCCGCTAAAAAGCCTGCTGCGAAGAAAGCTCCAGCCAAAGAGACTAAGAAAAAAGAAACAACAGATAAATAATTCAAGAGTCCTGATTAATCATCAGGACTTTTTCCTTTACATCCACTACATGCAAATTACACGACCTGAACGAAAATTCGTTGATAACCAACTCACAATTGATTCGTGGGAATCTGTTGAGGGATACTACCAAGATCTCTTGGATCGAAAACTCACAACACTGGATGATTTTAATTTATGGCTTCGCGATCAAAGCGAACTGGAGGCTATCCTTGAGGAGGATGCTGCTTGGCGATATATTAAAATGACCATAGACACGACAGACGAAGCCTTGAGTAATGCCTATACGTTCTTCGTTTCTGAGATTCAACCAAAAATTGCTCCTTTTGAAGATAAGTTAAATCAGAAGTTGGTGGATTGCTCCTTCACTTCTGAATTGGAAAAGACCAGTGATTATTTCATCCTTTTTCGAAGCGTTCGCAAAGCACTTGAATTGTATCGTGTTGAAAATGTTGCTCTGCATGCAGAATTGGCAGAGGAAAGTCAGAAATTTGGAGCTCTATCTGCAGCTCAAAGCATCGAGCATGATGGAAAGAAACTTACGATGCAACAGGCAGCTCTATTTTTAAAAAACACAGATGAGTCTGTTCGTCGTGAAGTGTATGATAAAATTTCAAATCGTCGACGAGAAGATGTTGACGCCTTTGATGAATTATTTGAGACCTTACTTGGAAAGCGACATCAAGTTGCTTTGAATGCAGGATTCGAAAATTTCCGTGATTACAAAATGGCAGCAATGGGTCGTTTCGATTACTCTGTGAGTGATTGCGAAAACTTCCATAATTCTGTAAAGAAAGTGATTGTCCCGATTGTTCGTGGAATTCAAGAAAAGAAATTGAGCAAATTAGGCAAGGAAGCATTTCGTCCATGGGATCTCGATGTTGATCCTGAAGGCAAAGCACCACTCAAGCCATTCGACACTGGTGATCAATTATTGGATGGTACGGTCAATATGTTTAGTCGAATTGATCCTTATTTTTCAGATTGCTTGAAGACAATGGATACCATGAAGCATCTGGATTTAGAATCTAAACCAGGGAAATCACCTGGAGGCTACAATTATCCTCTTTATGAGATTGGGGTTCCGTTCATATTTATGAATGCAGTTGGATCACAGCGAGACTTGGTTACAATGGTCCATGAAGGTGGGCATGCTATCCATTCTTTTTTAAGTCGTGAGTTAGAATTAACAGGATTCAAAAGCCTTCCATCTGAAGTTGCTGAGTTGGCCTCCATGTCAATGGAATTATTGTCCATGGAAGAATGGAATGAATTTTATGCGAATGAAGCTGATTTTAAACGTGCGAAACGAGAACAATTGGAAACTACATTGGTGCTGTTACCTTGGATTGCACAGGTTGATGAATTTCAGCATTGGTTATACGTGAATCACAATCACACAAAAGATGAACGCACGAATAAGTGGCTTGAACTATCATCAGAATATGGTGTTGGCTTAACTGATTATTCAGGTTACGAAGATATTAAAGCTACTGCATGGCAGCGTCAATTGCATATTTTCGAAGTTCCATTTTACTACATTGAGTATGGGATTGCTCAATTAGGGGCACTTGGAGTATGGAAAAATAGTCTTGAGGATAAGGAAGCTGCAATTAATAACTACAAGGATGCTCTAAAACTCGCTTATACGAAGTCGATTCCAGAAATTTACAGTACTGCAGGAATTGAATTTAATTTTAGTGAGGGGCATATCAATAAGTTAGCTGATTTCATTCAACAAGAGCTCGTAGCACTGGATTCGACAAACTAAGAAAAACGTTTGTTGGAACTAAAATTCCTCTTATATTTGCACCCGCAAATAGGTCTATTTATTTGCGAAATGGCGAGAAGCTCTCCCGATAGTTATCGGGATGGTTAGTAGCAAACATGGCGAGGTAGCTCAGTTGGTTAGAGCGCCGGATTCATAACCCGGAGGTCGGGAGTTCAAATCTCCCTCTCGCTACTCTTTAAGACTTCCAATAGGAAGTCTTTTTTAATTTCAGGAGATTAAGAAGGTCTTGATGCTTTCGCATCGGCTTCTCTCGCTACTCAGAAAGCCTTCCCTTTGGGGTGGGCTTTTTTTATGCAATAGAGTCTGAAGCTCGCTTCAAGGGAATGGTGCATAAAAAAAGCACAGAAGTTCGAAGAACTTTAGGCTTGAAGAGTATTACTTCCCAACCATTCAATTTCGCAATGCAATGGAGAAATTGAAATCTCCCTCCATTTGATAAAAAGATCTTGATGCATATGCTACAAAAAATAAAATGCTTATCCGCAAGTTTCCCCAATAGAACGTAAATAGTTTACGATGTCCCGCTTTACCTTCGTCTAAAACGAGATAAAAGATGAGGATATTAGACTTTTTTAAACGGTTTCCAGATGAGGAAACTTGCAAACAGGAATTCATTCAATTTAGACTAAATGAAGGAGTAAAATACAAGCGTTGCAGATCTTTGAATCATTATTGGAAGAAAAAAAGAGAGCAGTGGGAATGTAAAGAATGTGGATTCAGAACCACCATTAAATCTGGAACAGTGATGGAGAACAGTAAATTATCTTTTCAA
>JBLHON010000369.1:0-3487 GCA_047621865.1 Crocinitomicaceae bacterium
GCGCGCAACGAAACGCTTAATTTTCTCGATAAAGAAAAACGACGTTCTGGGGTGGACATGGACGAATCTTTGCTCGAGATTGTAGCAGGACATAGCTTGCTCGACAATCACTCCTCAGACGAAATTTGGGACTTGCTACAAGACGCAATTGCAACACTTCCAGAAAAGCAAGCAATCGTATTTCAACTGAAATACTTCGAGGACTTAAAATATTCAGAAATTTCTAAAAAATTAAATACCAGTGAAGGCGCTCTGAAGGCGAGTTTCCATCATGCAAAGCAAAAAATTCAAAATTTTATTGAACTCAAATTAAACCATTGAGTGTTTCATCTATCTAATACATGTAATGGAGAAAGAAAAAGACATATTTGATCACCTAAAGGTTCGAAAAATCGAAGTGCCAGACGCTGCGTATTTTGAGAACCTCACTAAAATGGTGATTGATAAACAGCGCCCCAAGATTATTCCGATGTACAAACGTCCGATGGCTTGGATTGGAGCAGCTGCCGCGGTCGCAATTGTTGCATTGTTGGTTACCAATATCTCTGAATCACCTATAGAATCTAGTGATCCATTACTCGCTCTGAATGAGTTCTCAGCAGACGATCTTATGTCCTATGTTGATGATCACATTGACGAATTTGATACAGAGATGATCTCAGATATGATCCCTTCGAGTGACCTGGAATCATCAGATATTTTTGATGAAATTGAAGCTCCAATTGTAGAGCCAGTGAAACAAGTAAAAGCTCCTATCAGCTTAGATAAGATAGATGATCAAGACATTCTCGACTATTTCGATGATGAGGGAATTGATCTAGAAGATTTTGAAGATGACGATTCGTTTATATAAATACACGTTATGATTACAAGAATTACAAACATACGCATCACGGCACTTTTAGGAATTATTTTATTCCTTACACCCATCGCTTTTGGTCAACCTGGAGGGGATAGGAAAGCAGCCAAGCAGGATCGGGAAGAAAAGATTGAACAATTGAAAATTGCGTTCATCACCAAGGAATTGAACCTCACAACGGACGAAGCAGAAAAATTCTGGCCGGCATATTATGCCATGGATGATGCTCTGAAAGCAGAAAAGAAACTGCGGAACAGAAAAAGTGCAGCACTTAAAAAGAACTACGAATCTATGACTGATGCTGAAGTGAAAAAAGATTCTGAGGCAATTTTGGACAGCGAGATTAAGGAAGTGACTTTGAAAAAAGAACACATGGAAAAAGTTGCAGCTGTGATTGGCTATAAGAAAACGGTGAAATTGTTAAGCCTGGAACGACGTTTCAAACGTGAACTTCTCAAGAAATTGCAAGAAAGAAAAGATGAATTGAAGCAACAGCCAAAGAATCCAAGACCTGGTGGTGGTCCAATGAGAAATGATCCAAGACCAGGAGGACGATAATATGAGCTCTCAAATTCAGGATTTTCTGTCTTATCAAGGCCAAACGAATCCATCCCCCTATTTAATCGAAATAGAACGCGCCAATGGAATCTATCTAGAAGATATTCATGGACGGCATTATATGGATATGATTGCTGGAGTAGCAGTAAATAATATTGGGCACTCACATCCTAAGGTAATCGCAGCCATAAAATCTCAAGTTGACAAGCACCTGCACGTAATGGTCTATGGTGAGTTTATTCAGAAAAATCAGTTAGATTTTGCGAAAAACCTTGCCTCTCTCCTTCCCGATTCGTTGAATGCTGTCTACACTCTCAATTCTGGAACAGAGGCCAACGAGGCAGCTTTAAAACTCGTCAAACGCATTACTGGCCGAACAGAACTCGTAGCTTTTCGTGGTTCATACCATGGAAGTACACATGGCTCTTTGAGCGTTTCAGGAAATGAGACTAAGAAGGAAGCTTTTCGACCATTATTGCCTGCAGTTCGCTTCCTCGGTTTTAATTCACTTTCAGATCTTCAGCAAATCACGAAAGAAACAGCAGGAGTCATTATTGAAACTATCCAAGGGGATGCAGGCGTGAGAATTCCTTCACAAGCATTTCTAGATGCATTGCGAAAACGTTGCACTGAAGTTGGTGCATTGCTCATTTTTGATGAAATTCAATGTGGGATTGGTCGCACTGGAAAACTCTTTGCATTCGAACATTTTAAGGTCACTCCAGATATTCTCACCCTTGGAAAGGCCCTAGGTGGAGGAATGCCAATTGGCGCTTTGGTCTCTTCAATAGAAAATCTAAATGAGTTCTCGTATAATCCAATGTTGGGACATATCACAACCTTTGGTGGACATCCTGTTATCTGTGCTGCAGCCAATGCGTGCTTAGAAGTAATGACGAGCGAAATTAACTACGAAGCAGTCGAACGAAATGGTCAACTATTAGAAGATCTTGTAGGAAGTAATTCTGAAATCAAAGAAGTTCGTAGGATAGGGATGATGTTCGCATTTGACATGGAATCGTTCGAACGTGTTGAAAAAGTGGTGAAAAAATGCCTCGAAAAGGGATTAATTAGTTTCTGGTTTTTGTCACATCCATACAGCTTTAGACTGTCTCCACCCTTAACGATTTCAGAAGCCGAAATTCGCGAAGCTGGACGAATTATCGTAGAAGCTATTGAGGAAACATTCTGAATAGAACTTGGCAGAATAATTAGAGCATGATCTGAACGTGATGAAAGAAAAAAGGTCTACCACGAAGACACAAAGGGTACAATGTTAAGTGCTGAGTGGTGTTCAGCGCCTTTGCCGAGTTCTTTCGCTTTCGCCGAAGCTTCAGCGAAGGAACACTAGTTTGACTTTTAAGTCAAACATCGATTAATTGTCATTAAATAATTTGCATTGTGTCCACCATCAACTCGACTTGTGTCCTTGTCCTTAGACAAGGCTTGTGCCTTTGTGCTAGCCCCTTTTTTTTCATTTGATCCAAGCGAAATTTCACTCGGCGATTGTCCGAAGAACACAAAATTGTCCTTCTCAATACATTCTGCTATGGCAGAACACTCGAAGTGACAATTTTTATTTAACTGAATCTAGAAATTGAAAAATGGAAGAAGTAATCTTTTGATATTCTTCTTTGGAGGTTGTAAAAGGAGGATTGACAAAAATCACATTCCCGAGTGGACGCAAGAGCACTCCCTGGGTCAAAAAGTAATCGTATGCCTTGGTCTTCACATCTGAGAAGTACGTGTTTCCCTCTCCAGTATTAATTTCAAACGCCGTGATTGTACCTTGACGACGAACATTACAAACCAGCTCATACGTATCCAGTTTATCAGCGAATTCTGCTCCCCATTCTCCAATTCTCTCTATGTTCTCCCAAGTCGATTTCTGCTCAAAAAGATCGAGATTCGCACAGGCTACAGCACATGCAATTGGATTTGCAGTGAACGAATGTCCATGCAACAATGCTTTGGTTGTATCTTCAGATAAGAAGGCTTCGTACACTTTATCAGATGCTACTGTTAAACCAAGCGCCATTACACCAGCTGTTAATCCTTTTGAGAGTGTGA
>JBLHON010000370.1:0-3478 GCA_047621865.1 Crocinitomicaceae bacterium
CTGCTTTACCATCTTTTGTCTTTTTTGCGTCATCATCGTCGCCGTCAAACATATCTGTGATGTTTCCTAGCATTCCAGCAATTCCACCTTCATCGTTTTTCCCTTTCTCAGATAATTTGCTTGTCACCTGTTCCAAAATACCTGGAAGTGCAGCTTTGGCTTCTTTTGCAGCGCTTTCTGGTAGTCCAACTTTCTTCACCAAACGATCGGTAAAATCATCTTCTACTTCCTTGGCAAGTACTTCATCGTTTTCTGTGTTTGCATTCTTTGAAAGAAGACTTGACATTTGTTTTGGATCTTTCCCGAACTTCGATTTGATCGCGTTCATTGCCTGATTGGCAAATCCTTCTGCTTTATCTGGTGGAATATTGAATTTCTTAAGTAAGCCTTTTACCTTTTCATTTTCCAAGAGGTCTTTTACGTCCATGATTTTTCTTTTTCAATTATTCACCCACTTTTTTCGGGGGCGAAGTGTTTGGTTAGACTAATGTATTAATCTTTACTTGGATGAATTCGAATTTTCTGTGCTAATCTATAAGTGAACATAAAATCCAGATAAACAGATAAAGTTTATGTGGCCTAATTCGAATATCGATTCAAGCAGTCGATTTTAAAAGAACCCTGCATAATCTGAACAGAGGCTAATTCCTGATAGAAATCCGAATTAAAAAATGATGAGGAAAGTGAGATGTTTAGGAAAACGACCAGTCAAATGTATCGATCTCTGACACGCAAGCTGTCAACAAATCAATGCTTCCCTGAATGTCTTCTTTATGAGCCATTTCAATCACCTGATGCAAATGGCGCGTTGGAATTGAAACCGCTCCAGCAATTGATCCACCCTCAGTCATGCGCTGAATCCCTGCAGTATCTGTTCCTCCTGCAGTCAGGATTTCGGGTTGCCATTTAATTTTGTGATTGTCGGCAGTTTGCTTCATGTATTTCACCATGCGATAATCGCAAATGGTTGACGCATCCATAATTTTAATAGCTGTGCCTTTTCCTAATTCAGTGATTTTTTCATGGGCAGCTGCACCAGGAAGGTCAAAGGCTATTGTCGTATCAAGTCCAAAACCGAAATCTGGATTGATTCGTAAAGAGGATACATTCGCCCCGCGGATTCCAACTTCTTCTTGAACGGTAAAAACACCATAAATATCATACGGAACTTCCTTTCCTTTTAAATTTCGCAATGTTTCGATAAGTATGAAAACCGCCAAACGATTGTCGAGTGATTTCCCATTTACACATTGTCCCATTTCAATGAATTCACGTTCTCGAGTAACGGGATTTCCAATTTCAACAATTTCGTTGACTTCTTCTGCCTTCATTCCAGTATCGATAAAATAATCTGTGAGCTTCGCCACTTTATTTCGTTCGTCAGCAGTCATAACATGAATGGGCTTCGAAGCCATCACACCAATGATATCCTTCTTTCCATGAATGATAACACGTTGTGCAGTTAATGTTTTCGGGTCAAATCCACCAAGTGTCGTGAATCGTATAAAACCATTGTCGTCAATGTGTGTTACCATGAACCCGATTTCGTCCATGTGGGCACCAATCATAACTCGTTTGTCACCCTTCCCACGCTTAATTGCATAAACGTTTCCCATGTTGTCAACTTCTACTTCGTCTGCAAGGTCTTTGATTTCGTCTAATACGAGTTCACGTAGTTTCTGTTCAAAGCCTGGAGCTCCTGGAGTTGTGCAAATTTTGGAAAGTAATGGAAGATCTAATGACATGCTTTTTTATTTGGTGAATAAAAGTAAGAAAAAGCGCGCATTTTCAATCCTGATCCTCCTGTAAACAGTAAATTTGTAAGATGAAACGTTTGCTTGTTCTCCTATTAGTAATGGTTGCCGCGATTTCTGTCGCTTATTATTATTTAGTCCCACCTGAACCAACCTTGCCAGTTATCAATCCAATTGACCTGGAAGAGGAAATGGTAGACCCTGAACTTCTCAGAAAAGGATATGGACATAAGGTGGGGAATTTTTCATTCGTGAATCAGAATGGAGAAACAATTACACAGAATGAAGTGAAAGGAAAAGTGTACGTGGCAGAGTACTTTTTCACTACGTGCGGGACGATTTGTCCGAAAATGAATGAGCAAATGAGACGCGTTCAAATGTCCTTTGCCGACAATGATGATGTGCGAATATTGAGTTTTACCGTGAATCCAGAAGTTGATACTGTTGAGCAAATGAAGCAATATGCAGTTGGACATGGTGCCAAAGATGGTCAATGGCATTTCCTCACAGGAACACGGGAAAAATTGTATGAATTGGCTCGAAAATCATACTTTATTCTAAAGCCTGCAGAAGCTCAAAATCTTGGAGATGTTGGAAGTGATTTCATTCACACCAATAATTTCGTATTGGTAGATCGCGAGAAACGAATTCGAGGTTATTATGATGGAACAAATGAAAAGGAGGTAGGCAAATTGATCAAAGATATGCAACGTCTGTTAGACGAATGATAGAGTTATTTACGCTTACAACTTATAGATGAAAACGTGATCTGTTGCGCCAATCTTGTTCTTAATGTATGGCTGCAAATAAGGCTCATGCAAAATTGAAGTATCGTTTACAACCAAATATTTTGCTCCCCAACTGATTTCATTCTCGATTCGTTCCTCTCCAACAATGGTGTGGTATCCAAATCCAGTATAACCATTTCTGTTCATCAGATAGAGTGTACGATTGATGCTTTGATCGGGTAAAGAGATCACCTTATCTTCTTGCTCAACTCCCAGCTTTTCAAGATAGGGTTCAATCGTTTCAAGATCTTTATAAGTATTGCCATAAGCCCAATGGTACCATTGCCAATAGGCGACAGCTTCTTTATCCATAATGAATGATTCAGAAACCCATGGCACTTCAATGTCATATTTGATAATTGTACGAACTGCAGCATTGTAGATCAGAAAGAGTAGGACACCGCTCGCGACAATCTTCAGCTTAAGGGAAGAAAAAATCGTATCGTGATGTTTCTTCAAATACGCGAGGATCAAAAATGTTACAAGTGGAACAATGACCAAAAGATTGATCAAATAATAGTCATGTACATTGAACACTTGGAAGAAAAGGATGAGGTATGTTCCAATTCCAAGGATGACAAGTACTGTTAGTGCACGGAGATAAGGATGCGTCTTTTTCCAATTTAAAAGTAGACCAATGAGTGCAATGATGAATACGAAAATCATCGAAGGATGGAAGAACTCGGGTTTTAAATCACTGTGAAGAAGCTTCCAATTGGAGATCATTTCAACCCAATTCATATCCCAGATCGGGAGAAGTCCTTGCAGAAACACCATTGACATATTATTGGCGTTGTAATGTCCAGCATAACTGTACCATGCAAAAATGCAGATCAATGTTCCAATATAAGGCAGCAGTTCTTTCCAACGTGTTTTCAATGAGCGCTCTTTCCAAAGCATTTCATAAAGGAATATTGCACCAAGACCAAAGAAAAG
>JBLHON010000371.1:0-3379 GCA_047621865.1 Crocinitomicaceae bacterium
AAGTTATTCAGTCTTAGGGTTCTGAATTGAAACATGAGTGGGAAATCCAAACTAGTAGAACTCACACGTTCCTCGTTGAGAAAATTACCTGTTACAGTTGAGTCCTCAAATTCGTATTGCAGAATTCGTTCTTGAAATGACAATGTTGGAATTAATCTAAGTCGAACAACTGGAGTTCCCAATTTGAGTGTTGTTACTACACCCACTTGTCCGCCTGGTTGTGATTTATTTACAATGGATTTAACACCATATTGCTCATAAATTCCAGGGTTTTCAAAAAGTGTGAAATCTGAAGTATTGGCACCTAGCATGAAACCAAAGTGCAGCGTTTTCTCATCAAAACGATGATAATTCTCTGGCTTCTGGCGTTGCCCCCAGGCTGTAAAACTAACTACCACCATTACCAGTGTCAAAAACTTCATATGTCCAAAACGGAATAGATTCATCCTTATTGCAATCACTTTTTAATACCAGAATAAATCGTCGCGATTCCTCCAGTTACACTTTTCATCTTCACTTCATTATAGCCAACTTTCTCCAAAATATCGGTAAATGCTTTTCCCTCAGGAAATGCAGCAACCGATTCTGGTAAGTATGCATACGCGCGTTCATCCTTTGAAATTCGTTTCCCAAAAAATGGGATAACGCGCTTCGAATAAAATCCAAAGGTCTGCTTCATTGGAAACTTCTTTGGTTTTGAGAACTCAAGGATGATTGCTTTCCCTCCAGGACGAAGAACGCGCAACATATCTGTCAATCCCTTTTCAAGATTTTGATAGTTTCGAACTCCAAATCCAACTGTAAGGGCATCAAAGTATCCATCCTCGAAAGGCAGTTCCTCTGAATCTCCAAGCTTCATCTCAATAACGTTATCAAGCCCTTTTCGTTTCATTTTAGCAATTCCAACGTCTAACATTCCTTGCGAAATATCAACACCTATTACTTCTGTTGGATTCAATTTTAGTGCCGCGATTGCAAAATCTCCTGTACCAGTTGCAATATCCAAAATTCGTTTTGGCTCAATTGAGATTAATTGTCGAATTGCCTTTTTCCTCCAAGCCTTATCAATTCCCAATGACAAAAAGTGATTCAGGAAATCATAGCGTTTCGAAATGTTATTGAACATCTCAGCAACTTCTTCCTTCTTAGAGGACTCCTCACGATTGTAAGGTTTGACAATTTTTCTTTCTGTTTCCTTAATTTCCTCTCCCATGCCTTCTAATTAACCTACCATTGTATGCCCTGATGGATACTTGTAATTCTTGCTAAGCACTTTTTTACCAACAAGATACGCCAATGTCAGCGTACCTACACGGCCAATAAACATGGCTATGATGAGTACAAATTTACCCGATTCACTCAATTCTGGTGTAATTCCTGTTGATAATCCTACAGTACTTGCTGCAGATACATGTTCAAATACGAGATCCATGAAGTCGAATCTGCCTGTAGCTAACAAATCTGCTTCAGTAATTGCCAGTGCAAATGACCCAACAATATTTCCAATAATGAAGAAAACAAAGATGGCGTATGCCTTGAGCACCACGTCATTTGAAATTGTTCTTTTAAACATTTCCGTATGCTTCTTTCCTTTAATCGTAGAAATTACAGAAGCCCACATTATGCCAAAGGTCGATGTTCTGATCCCTCCACCAGCAGACCCAGAAGATGCTCCAATAAACATCAAAAACAGGAAGACTATCATGACTGGCATTGTGAGGGCGGCTGTGTCTACAACATTAAACCCAGCATTTCGGGTAGTCATAGATTCAAACAATGCCGTAATCACAACATCTACGCCATGCTTATTTGCTAGACTATTGTTCCACTCAAAGATCAGGAATATTAGCGTTCCAAAAGCCAAAAGACCAAGGGTAAAATAAACGGATATTTTCGTTCCAAATTCTATTGTCTTCCATGGTTTCCGCATCCGTTCGCGAAGTCGTTTTACCTCGAAGAGATCAAACATGTAGATCATTCCTAATCCCCCAAAGAAGAATAAGATCATAACAATCGTATGTACGAAGGTGTTGTGAATGACATCTGGATGCATCATTCCACCATGAAGTGTTGAAAGTCCTGCATTATTGAAGCCAGATACTCCATGGAAGACAGACTGGAAGAGCCTATTTCCAGAATCCTCGAAAACGCCCTGACTACCAAAGCCAATAAAAAGGAGAACAATTCCAATAAGTTCGATTGTTGTTGCCCACAGAACAATTTTCGTAAGCATAGACCTTGCTTTCAAAATTGAATCTCGATTGACGAAATCCTCGATTACTTCGTGGTACTTTATACCCACACCAAACTTGGCAACAACGAGCATCAATGCGCCAAAGGCAATCGTATTCAATCCTCCAAGCTTAATTAGAATTAAGACAATCACTTGTCCTTTAAAAGTCAATGTTTCAGAAATATCAATGGTAGATAATCCAGTAACACTCACAGAGGACATCGAGAGAAAAAGTGAATCCATAAAACCAATTCCACCTTCACTCTGAGACATTTCGGGGAGCATGAGGAGCAATCCACCAATTAGAGTCATCAAAGCAATAGAGATCGTAAATAGCCAGCCTGGGTGAATCTTAAGCCATGGTTTGAATTGCTTTTCCTTAAAGAGGTTAATTATAATGATAATGAAAACAAAAAGTTGAACGAAAATGGTTGAAAATGCACCAAAATCCTTGAAGCCGAGATCTTCAAAAATCGGCTCGATCAGCATTGTGTTAAAGAAGTTGTAAGCTATTCCCTCTACCAGCAGCAGTATGATGATGATTCCTTCAAACCAATTATTTTTCAGGAAATTCTTCGGATTTAAGTCATAAATAAACTTAAGCAGGTACCGTAGAATGTAGAATCCAAAACTCGTTTCAAGAATATTGAAACAAATGCCTTGGGCTTCTGGCGTCAGTTTAAATCCGTAATAATAAATAAGAACTCCAATGGCTGTAAGGGAGACAAGGACATTCAATAAAGAGAGGGCACCAAGAACTTTTCGTTTGGAATCGTAAAGAAGTAGATTGATTTTCTCCCGGATTTCCAGAATGCTCATGCCGTCATGAGTTTACGTAACTCTTCTTTGAGTTTCTGCTTGTCGATGGGAACTACTCCACTCACCTCGCAGACCAACCCACCTGATAAATTGGCGATATCAGCAAGTTCTGATGAGGATAATCCAGCGGCCAAACAAAGTGTAGCTACTGCGATTACTGTATCTCCAGCACCACTGACATCTGAAATATTCCGAACATATGCAGGGATGTAATTTAATTTCTCGTCAACTTTCACAAAAACTCCATGCTCAGATAAAGTAACGAGCGTAATTTGATTGTTCAAGCTTTCCTCCATCTCAGCAACTGCTGCTTCGAATCCATTTCGA
>JBLHON010000372.1:0-3367 GCA_047621865.1 Crocinitomicaceae bacterium
ATTTAAAAATTATTCGCTCATCCAAGCGATATTAATGAGCATGAAAGTCATAACGTTAACGACTGATATGGGATTGAACGACCACTATGTGGCTTCGTTGAAGGGAACCTTGCTCAAATCATTCGATGATATTCATATTGTTGATGTCTCCCATACTGTCCGTGCTTTTGATATTTCAGAGGCCGCATATCATGTTCGCGCGTGTTATAGTGACTTCCCAGAAGGCACAGTTCACGTGATTGGTGTGGATGGTGAACCCATCGTGAATTTTGGTGGTACTGATGGTAGTTTTCCAGCAATCATGGAATTCGAAAAGCAGTATTTTGTTTCCTGTGACAATGGATTCTTTGGCGCATTTCTTCAAGAAAATCGTCCTGATGGCTTTTGGCGAGTAGATGATGTACTCTCCAATCCAAAACTTTTCAAATTTCCAACGAAAAATGTCTTGTTGTCAGCTGCAATTCGCTTATTAAAAGGTGACAAGCCCGATTCTTTTGGAACCTCCTCTACTGAGTACAAAAGTGCGTTAAGCCCAGTAGCAATAACTGAAACCAACCTCATCAAAGGGTATGTCATTCATACTGATAATTACGGAAACGCGATTACAAATATTGATCGAGAGCTCTTTGCTCGATTTGGCGAAGACACACCATTCGTGCTCTATTTTAAGAAAAAAGACTACTTCATTGATGTGATTTCCGAAGCGTATAATGAAGTTCCACAAGGCGAGAAAGTAGCTATTTTCAATGAAAACGGCTTGCTGGAAATCGCAATCAATCGTGGCGCAAATGGCAGCACTGGTGGGGCAGAACAACTCTTTGGACTTCGACTTAATGATATGGTTCGCGTAGAATTTACACCTCCAGGATCACGCTCAACAATTGACTCTCTTTTCTAATGATCACACGCATCGTACATTTAGAATTTCAGGAAGATCGGATCGAGGAATTCCTAGCGTTCTTTGATACCATAAAATCTAAAGTCAACTCCTTCCCTGGATGCCATGGTATGAAACTCTACCAAGATGTGGCACAACCAACAATCATATTGACCTACAGTCATTGGGAAACTGAGGAGGCACTTGAAAATTATCGAAAATCCAAAACTTTTGGAGTTGTTTGGCCAAAGATCAAACCATGGTTCTCTGAAAAACCACACGCATGGACTGTAAACGCCTATTTTGACGGATTCTCTGAAAAATAATCACCTCGCTCCTATTTCCTGTTCCTGTTCCTGTTCCTGTTCCTAACATAACTCTTACCCCATTCCCTACTCTAGATATCCATTCGTTCTTGTAAAGAACGAACTCAGATCAATCTCTATCCCCGAAATTCACAAAATGAAATCCACTATAACCTACCTAGCTAGCGCGCTTGTATGGCTTTTCTCGGGCCCCTTAAGCTCAAGTGACTTCAAAAATCGGAGCTGTTTGAGCTTGCGAGTTCTTCGATTTGAAGTCAGGGAGTTTTAAACGGTAAAAAAAATATACCGCGCTAAAGGGCTCTTTACTCTTTCGCCATAGCTTTCTCCGGCATAGGCGCTTAGCTCTTGCAAAAAGTCAGAAACATAGATTAATTCCCTACCCCTACTCAGGACGTCCACGAGGCAGCCCTGCATTCTCCAATTCTTGTAAGGAAATATACCCATCACCATCAGAATCAAGCCGGTCAAAATCATTCAAAAGAGGACCTCTCACCTCACTTTTCTCAAGTTGATTATCCCCATTTGCGTCCATTTGTTCCATCATCTGACTAGGTTCTGGCCGACCTCCTTGTCCACCTCTATGCTCTGGAGGACGATTGCCTCCTCCCTCCTTGCCGATCTTAAAATCGTCACTTGGCGTGCCAGCAAAACAAATTGGTGATGACGGGAAATTGTCAGTAATCACGTAATAATACTCCCCCTCACTTTCTGGTGTTTTCCCAAAACGACCATTGCAAGCATCAAGTTTTGAACTGCCTTCTACAAATTCATAGTCTTGAAAATAGGTTCCATCATAAACTCCCGAAGGTGCAGTTTTCCCATTTCCTTCTCGTTCACCCTTCTTCAACGAATAAGCACTCTTCAATTCAATTAGCTTCCCCGTATCATCCAAACCATATTTGTAGTAAATGGGAAATCCATCTGCGGCATATCCAACTTTAATCATTTGGGTTCCATCCACTCCTCGTTCCTGGAGAAAGGCATTTGGTGTTCCATGATAGTGGTACTTTCCTGAGGGTTGAACATGTGCATTGTTGCAATCAGTACCCAAATTTACAGCTGAAGTGAGTCCATTGATGTTCCAATCTCTATTAATTCCATTTTTCCCTCTAAAAAACTCATTTGTAAAAGGATCGAGTTCTACACCATTCAATAATATCCCAAAAGAAATCCCTCTTCCTGGTGTCATTTTCTTTGCTTTTTCTGGAGTTAAATCCAACCTATACGACTTATTCTGGGGAGAAATTGTATTGGGGTTTCCAGCATTGGGAAACGCTCCAACTGAGTGATCTGGAATGCTATTTGATGTAATAATTCTAAAGTCCTTTGTCGAATCCAATTCCTCCTGATATTCACTGGTGTAATGGGTATGAGCGTCACATGCCTCGACGGACAATTTAATACTAAAGGTACTTTTTGCTGCTTCATCAACAGCTTGACTTTCGGTGATTTGTGCATTTACTGTAGCAGAACTAAACGCGATTACCAGACTAACAAGAGCGAGAAGTGAAACTATATTCTTCATAAGCGTTAAATTAAAGATGATCTAGTTATTAAGTGACTTTTTTAGCTTAAACCTTGCGTTCATATTAAAGTGAACATTCACCTTTTAATAAATCATCCATGCAGATCGTCAAAAACGCCCCTGTGATTCGAAATGAAATCTTAAATTTGAAACAAACATCTAAGCGCAATAATGAGAGCACTTTATTTAAAAGAGGTTCGTAGTTTTTTAAGTTCAATCATTGGATATGTCTTTATCTTGATTTATCTCATTTCAGCTGGACTTTTTCATTGGATAATATCATCTGATGACATGCAAACAAATCTACTCGAAGGAAGAGAAGCCGATTTAATTCCATTCTTCAACCTCTCCCCGTTGATATTTTTAATCCTTATTCCTGCCATAACCATGCGCTCTATTGCTGAAGAACGACGTACAGGAACAATTGAATTGTTATTCACGCGACCTATTTCCGATCTAAAAATATTACTCGCGAAGTATTTTGCTGGGGTAACCTTAATGGTTGTCGCATTGATTCCAACAGTTATTTACTACATCTCCATGTACAATTTGGGAGATCCTGTTGGTAATATTGATGCTGGAGCAACCTTCACATCCTACATTGGACTTATTTTACTCGGCTCTACTTTCGTGGCTATT
>JBLHON010000373.1:0-3338 GCA_047621865.1 Crocinitomicaceae bacterium
CTGCATGGCCCATAACACGTGGCTAAACGCAACGTTGCATATATCTGCTTTATGTGCGAAACAAAAATACAATTTATTGCGCAGACAAACTTCCTTACGTTCCTTGTATAGAGCTGCCCTAGGCGATAATAACTAATTGTAACCGTTTGTTATTCGCATAGAATCAAATCCCCCCTACTCGTCTACTTATTATTTCACCTCAAACTTATGACTTCTATTCACCTCACTCCTACCTTAAACTTTCGAGGCGCTCCTGGAACAAAACATATGTGAAACGCGATTTTATTTGTTGTACCACTCTATATTGTTTTATATTGAGAGCAAACAACATATGACGATTAGCCATATGTCGTATGCCAATTGAAAATTGAGTCCAGAACCTTCAGTTATCCTACTTAGGAAAACATTATAAAACTAGGAATATACATGAATCACCCAGTTATTGATCTACATTGCGACTTGCTCGCGCATATGCTAAACATGCCCAATCCAGACCCTTTCAAACGGGAAGGTATTGGGTGTTCCTTTCCCGCGTTGGCAGAAGGAAATGTAAAACTGCAAGTGATGGCCATTTTTACGGCTACCAAAAAAGGGAGCTCAGCATTAGCTGTAAGGCAGAGTGAAATTTTTGCATCCTTCCTTGCTAAATACCCGAATGATTGCACCTTGATCCAGGATACAAGCACCTTAAATCAAATTACGACTTCGTCCAAATTGGGTATGATTGCAGCAATTGAAAATGCCTCAGGGTTTTGCGAAGAGGATGAGCTGCTGGAAATTGGATTAGAGAGATTGGAGCAAATCATCACCAATACAAAACGAATCTTATACATTGGTTTAACGCACCACGCGGAAAACAGATTTGGCGGAGGAAATAACAGCGAAGTAGGATTAAAGGAAGATGGAAAAACATTACTTCAGTATTTGAATGGAAAAAAAATTGCAGTGGATTTTTCACATACCAGTGATGCCTTGGCGCGAGATATCTTGAATTATCTTTCAAAGCACAGTTTGGAGGTGCCTATTCTGGCCAGTCATTCGAATTACCGAAAAAGTTTCAATCATGTGCGTAACCTACCTGATGACATTGCAAAAGAAATCATCGAGCGGGGAGGAATTATTGGGGTTAATTTTTTGAGAGCATTTGTAAATAACGAGGACCCCAATGCCCTATATCAGCATATCAATCACGGAATTGAACTCGGAGGTTTCAACGCCATTTGCTTTGGGGCTGATTATTTCAGTACTGATAGTCATCCGGACCGATCTAGAGTTCCATTTTACTTTAAAGAGCATGAAGATGCGAGCCGATATCCGTACATAATTGAATCTATTTCTCAACAGGTTTCGTCCGATGCCATTGAAGGCATCAGTAGTAAGAATGTGATGAATTTTCTAAATGAACTTTGGAAGTAAATTTCAGTCCTGCAGTGTTAACGGAAAATAAATGAAGCACCTTTTTCAGTAAAATGTATTCTTTACAGCTTGTCCTTGGTGGATTAAAACTTCCCATTTCTCAATGATGGGATTAATAATTCACAAAATTCAAGGCTAACCTGCACTTCGATTCTGCTTAGGTTTTGCTACTTGAATTTTTGTTTCGACTTGAAAGTACATTTTCAATCTCATTTAATCTAATTCCCTTAGCTTTTAAGAGAATTAGCACGTGATAGAGTAGATCTGCAACTTCATTCTTGAATAAAACAGCATCATTGTCTTTGGCTTCTATCACAACTTCAACAGCCTCTTCGCCAACTTTTTGTGCAACTTTATTTATGCCTCGTTTGAAAAGTTTGTTGGTATATGAGTCGGGATCATCTTCATCAATACGTTTGCCAATTGTTTTTTCCAGTTCATAAAGAAAACCCTTTGATGTTTCTTCTTTGAAACAGGAGGTAGATCCTGTGTGGCAAGTAGGCCCAGATGGTGTTGCCTTGATTAGAATCGTATCATCATCACAGTCTATTTTGATGTCATCAACCTTTAAATAGTTATTTGATGATTCACCTTTCGTCCAAAGACGTTGTCTACTTCGACTGTAAAACGTCACGAAACTATCATTTTTTGTCTTTTCAAAAGCCTCTTTGTTCATGTATCCCAACATTAAAACTTGGAGGGTAGTGTTGTTCTGAATAATGACAGGAACAAGTCCATCACCTTTGTTGAAATCTATTTGCATCGTACTGGAATTTTATTTTTTCTCAAGTAATTTTTAAGTTCTGGAATTGGAATTTCGCCGTAGTGAAAGACACTCGCCGCTAGTCCTGCAGTGGCTTTTGTAGTGTTGAATAAGATTTTAAAATCTTCTTTTGATCCGGCTCCACCTGAAGCAATTACGGGGACATTCACGGCTGCACTAACCGAATCAATGATGTTTAAAGCGAATCCTTTTTTGGTGCCGTCATTATTCATTGAGGTGAGCAGAATCTCTCCTACTCCTAATTCAACAGCCGTTTTCGACCATTGCACAGTTTTTAGATCTGTTGCCATTCTGCCTCCATTCACAAAGACTTTCCATTCGTTGTCTAAGTATTTCGTATCAATGGCTAGCACCAAGCATTGGCTTCCAAAACGAGCTGCGATTTCTTTAATCAAGTTCGGTCGTTTCACTGCAGCTGAGTTAACTGAAACTTTGTCTGCTCCTGCCGCAATTATTTTCGCAACGTCATCTACAGAGTTAATTCCACCACCAACCGTGAATGGGATATCTATTTCTTGAGAAATTTTTTCAACGAGTCTTATCATGGTTTCTCGTTTCTCGATTGTGGCTGTGATATCTAGAAAGACGAGTTCATCTGCTCCTTCCGAAACATACTTTTTAGCAAGTTCAATTGGATCTCCAGCATCTTGAATTCCAACAAAGTTGACCCCTTTTACAGTACGCCCATTTTGAATGTCCAAACAAGGAATAATTCTTTTCTTTAACATAGCTTTCTCAGTTCTTTAAGGGTCACTTTTCCTTCGTAAATGGCCTTGCCCACAATTGCTCCCTCACAACCAATTTCCTTGAGATCAAGCAGGTCTTGAATACATGAAACACCACCACTTGCAATCAAATTCATTTTCGTTTTTGAGATGAGGTCATTATACAATTCAATTGATGGCCCCATCAACATTCCATCTTTGGAAATATCCGTGCAGATCACAGATTTCACACCTTCTTTTTCGCGCGCTTGGATGAAAAGTAGAACGTCCAATCCAGAGCTTTGAACCCATCCATTGGTTGCAATTTTACGATCAAGGAAATCGGCACCAAGAATGATTTTCTCACCGCCATACTCTTCGATCCATGACTTAAATAAAGTTGGGTTTTTTACGGCAACACTGCCTCCCGTAAC
>JBLHON010000374.1:0-3322 GCA_047621865.1 Crocinitomicaceae bacterium
TTCGAGAGTTATTTCGAAATAGACCATGCGTGACAATTCCTGACGATCACGATGTAGGAATGTACAATCTTTGGGGTGAAAGTGGAAAAAAAGCTGAAGACGTATTTGGGTTTCGAGGTGGATATGCTCATCATCCAGAATATGTTAAAATGGTTGAACGCTGTCAGACTGGGCATCTACCTGATGCATACGATCCTAGGCCTGTCGAGCAAGGGATTTCCGTTTACTATACAAATCTAATTGTGGGAGGAGTAGATTTTGCCATTATTGAAGACCGAAAATTTAAATCAGGACCAAAAGGAAAAGTGAAACATCTTCGTACCATAAGAAAAGACCTAATGAAGAGAGGTAATTTCAATCCAAAGTCTGTGGATCAACCTGATTTAGAATTATTGGGCTCAAGGCAGTTGACTTTTCTGAATGAATGGGCGAAAGAATCGCCAGATGTTGAAATGAAGGCAGTGTTGTCGCAAACGGGATTCTGCAGCGGCTCTCATCTACACGGAAAACATCGTAAAAGAACAGTAGCAGACTTCGATAGCAATGGCTGGCCTCAGTCACCAAGAAACGAAGCACTGAATGCAATTATGAAGGCCAATGCCGTCCATATTGCTGGTGACCAACATTTGGCAACTGTAATCCATCACGGTATTTTAGAGTACGAGGATGGACCTTGGGCATTCGTAGTTCCTGCAATTGTAAATGACATATACTCGCGATGGTGGTGGCCAAATTATTCTAGCAAAAGAATTTCTGAGAGTAGTCCAAACTGGACAGGAAACTACTTAGATGGCTTCGAGAATAAAATCACTATGCACGCCTATGCGAACCCTGATAGTCCTTCAAATGGTGCTGGATATGGTCTAATTCGATTCAATAAATCAACAAAAGAAGTTACGTTTGAATGCTGGCCAAGATATGCAGATGTTACTCAATCGAACGTCGAGCAATTTCATGGCTGGCCGATTACTATATCAATGATTAAGTAAAATCTAGGTGATTGTCATGATGAGAAAGAGGCTAGGCAAGAGCTGAAGATCAATCGTGACATTTGCCCTATTCGTGAAGATTAGAATACGATCATGGTTCAGGTTTTCGACTACGTGAAAAATTGAATAATATCTTCCATTGAAAAGTTATTAAAGGACTCTGGGAGGAGTTTAGAACTTCCACACACAGCCAATTTGTAGTCCTTACTGAGCTTATATTGCTTTAAAAATGCCTTATCTAGCAAAACACTATTCGATTGAATGCCAATGCTTCCTTCTTCGGAAAAACGGATGGAGAACGAATTTAAGGGTTGAGAAAGTCCTTTTCCAATGTTCTTTATAAAACTTTCTTTCAAGGTCCAGTAATCGAAAAATCGATCAAGAGGATCGGGCTGTTTCTTATGTCAAAATCTTCGTCTGCGTGAAAATGCATTTTTGAAATATCAAGATCTGTGCCTGCTACTTGTTCAACATCAACTCCAATTGCTTTGTTATCGATCGCAGATGCAATCCACTCACCAGAATGGGAAAGATTAAAAGCTAGAAAACTTGAGAATATCAGTCTATTATGTCCATTTAGCCTTTTTCCTTTTTGGTCAGATAAAGCACATAATTTACCCCTGAAAGCAAGAAGAAATAAATCACAGCATAGAGATAAAATTTGTTGCTGAAGTCATTCATTTCATCATTTACATAATAAAAGGCATAGCTATAAGGACTAAGGAAACTCCCGCTGACTGAAATCACCAAAATTGTTCCGACAAAAAGTGCTAATCCGACCCCTACAGACACCATAAAATTCTTAAATCTAAGACTGATTAGGTATTGAATTCCAAGAATTGGCAGACTCACAATAAAGCATTTAAATGTTTCTTCGAACAGTTGGGCGAACGGAATGGATTCATTTGGGAAGCTGCCGTCTAAGAATAATGTTGGAATGATCCCAAGAAGAAGGATTCCAAAATTCAAGAGTACGAATACAATTCCAGCAAGGAACATCAATGCTGCATATTTAGCAAGGAAGATTGTTGTGTAACTTTGGGGTGTAGTATGCACCTGTTTCCAATTGTTATTCTTGTATTCTACTTGCGCGATAAGGCTACAGATTAGAATTATTCCAATGGGAAGTATAAATCCAATAAATGGTTTAGAAACCTTTAAGAATTGATCCATCCAGGCTCCAGTACCGTCAAATAGGTTTATGTGGTAACCAAAAATCAAGTTTCGAACAATAAAAGTGATTGGAATAATTAGACTTCCAGCGATCGTTAGCCAGAGCAATGCACTTCCTCTCACTTTTAGTAGTTCTCCGTAAAAACTGTTGATAAATTTCATCTATTTCTCCTCGATTAAATTAATGAAAATTGATTCCAAGTCATTTTCCTGAACTACAATTTGGTAGACTTCGATTCCACTTTCAACAAGCTTCTTGTTTAGTGTGGCAATTGTACTTCTATCTGGATCAGAAAGTGTGATACTAGCTCCATCTTTCAAGATCACTTCTTGACCAAACGTTTTTGTTATTTCTTCCGCTTTATTGACATCATTTGTCTCAATAATTACGCGTTTCTTTTGCGTTTGTTTCGCTTTCAAATCCTCGTAAGCTCCCTCAAAAACAACAGCACCATTATTTATGACAGCTAAATGAGTAATGATCTTTTCGATCTCAGATAAAAGGTGACTTGATATTACAATTGTGATCTTGTCCTCAGTATTGAGTTTCCTCAAAAGAGTTCTCATTTCAATAATCCCATTAGGATCTAATCCATTTGTTGGTTCATCTAGAATCAAGAGCTTTGGACTATGAAGCAGTGCAATTGCAATACTCAGCCTTTGTTTCATTCCCAAGGAGAATTGACTCACTTTTTTAGATCCAACACCTGAGAGTCCTACAATTTCCAAAACTTCTTCAATCCGTTCCTTTGGGCAGTTGTGAATCTTTTGAAGGATTTTCAAGTTTGCCTTTGCTGTTAGGTGCGCATAAAACGATGGAGATTCAATAAGAGAGCCAACGTTTTTTAAGATCTCAATTCTATCTGAATCAATCTTCTTCCCAAAAATCTCAATGCTTCCTTGTTGCTTTTTATGCAATCCCAAAAGAAGTCTTAACGTGGTTGTTTTCCCTGCACCATTCTTTCCGAGAAACCCGAATATTGACCCCTCAGGAACTGACAGATCAATTCCATCAATCACCTTGTTACCTTTGGAATAGGAATGTGTTAAATTTCGAATTTCAATACAATTCATAGTTATCAATATGGTTAGACTTGAAAAGTGAGAAGATTTTATTTTTATTCTGGATATATAACCCTTAATGTTATCTCGAATGATTA
>JBLHON010000375.1:0-3290 GCA_047621865.1 Crocinitomicaceae bacterium
GGTGACGGACTTTTTTATGCTTGGATATTTCTTATCGAATCTATCATGGTCATCATGTTGTGCTTACGAAGTGTTTTTCGGCTATTAGAGAATGCCATACCCTTCTGGTCAGTTGCAATCAGTAGACGACCTCTTGCATAGTTATAACGATAGATTTATAGATAAAATTACGCAGATGAGCAAAGTGGTCGTATCATTTTTCAATTGGCAGTTCTGAACTAATATATCATGGGTTAAGATTTTTATCGATCAGGTGATTTTTCATGCAATCTTGAGCTTAAAATGAAAAAGCCCATCTTCTTAGACAGGCTTTTAATCGTTCAAAATGAAATCGTTCGTTTACTAGTTAAATCCTTTTCCAGTCCAGTTATCTGTATAGGCTTCAGAAAAATTAACCGTAATTGATGATGTGCCATCAACTCTTTTAAAATCTATCGTGCCTTCTACCATGGTATCTGTCAACTTAGTAATTGTCGCAGTTCCTTCATATTCATTCACTGCTCCACTTGGTTCTCCATTGAACATTGCCATTTTATAATCAGGCATTGTAATTGTGCAGCTTAATACATTGTCTGTTGCTCCAGTTTTGAATACATCACCTTCCTTAATTAAGGTAGCTTCTGCCCCTTTATCGAAAAGCGTTCCAGATAATTTAAAACCAATTACTGCTTCTCCTTCCTTTTTGGGAGAGTCGAATCCACCATAAAGGCCTATTTCAACAGTAGCTGCATTTGAGACTCCAATTTCGATGGTTTGTGCAGTTCGTTTAGCATTCCAAACAATTCCACCTTTTAAAGCATTCGTTGAAGTATGTGTAAAGTCCTTTAAAAATGTTCCATCAGATTTAAAATCGATAGTCGTTCCACTTCCTGCATCTCCACCACATGATAAAAGTGCGATTGAAATGGCAAGTACAAGGATTGAATTAATTTTTTTCATGCGGGTAGGTTTTCTGTGAATATTAGTTTGACATAAATGTAACGAATAAATACTAGAATTGGAGATGAGAATAGATCCATTTTAATCGCTATGCCAATGCGAATAACCTTGGCAATCCTACGAATAATAGAATGTAAAATCTAATTCAATACTTCCCTACATCTTTACTTAAACCAATTAAATTGATGAGATGATAAAGAAAAATCTAATGCTATTTCCGATCCTATTTATCGCGCTCATTTTTACTGCTTGCAGTGATTCTGAACTCGATGCTGATACTACCACCCCAGAGGAGGATAAGGTAGCCATTGAGGCAGTAGTAAGAGGTATGTATGAATGGCATTTTACGGGAGATTTGAGTCCTGACTTTCCTCCAACAGAAGAAGGTGCTAAATACACGAACATTGATGGTGATGTCTATGAACTTACCGTTAGCGAGTTGACAAAAAGCGGATATTTCTCAGCCAACTTTATTGCCAATCATGCGGCACTCGCCAATTCAATTGGTGATCAATTGGTCAGTGGTAAAATGGAGTGGACTGTTGGAGATTTGCCTCCATTTGGGAATGGTGCGAATGCTTGGTGTGATTGCCAAGATTATCCAGACAATTTCTGGGAGAATATGGTAATCTCCATAGCTGAATCTGTGCAAGATGCCGATTCAAAGAGCGTAACCTGGAAGTTTGATAAAGATGACGATTCTGGATATTCACTAGGGGTCGTGAAACAAGATGGAGCTTGGAAAATTGATTCCATGCAGGCTTTTGATGCTGCTACATTCTTGGGAGAATAGATCCCAATTTGGCGTTCTATAGTGTACTAAAAAGCCATCCTCACAGATGGCTTTTTAGTTTCAATCTTGCTAATCTAAAGATCTTGGAAAAATGATGTTATATATTGATCTAAGGGGTTAGACCAAGTGCTCTTTGAAGGTGGTTTAGGCCTTCATTGTTATTATGACGCATCCCATTATAGATGAACTTAAGCATCTCTGTATAGGCATCAAAGTCTCCATTGAGTGTTGTGTTTTCGGGAGTCGTGTCAGCATTAGACCATACGCACGTGAACGCATGCAGTATTCCCGTGGCTCCTGCTCGAATACCATAATTAGAATTGTCTATAGTTGTGACCCTGTATCTTGTGTAAATCAAGCTCTGATCTTGTGTGGGGTCTTCAGTGGATATACTCCACGTAATTGGAGTTCCAAGAATTGCACTCTTATCAAAAATTTGTACCATCGGAATTCTTACACAATGACCTTTGCAAGTATCTGTGTCACAAAATCCGGTTGAACATACACCTTCACCAAACAAGTTCGCAATGTCGATCCCAACTGGGGCGATTGGATCAACAATGTCTTCAGTACTAAAGATTTCCTGAACATTATCAAATGCTACGATATTAAAGTTCTTACCCTTCCTGTTCATTTGAAGAAAGCCTACGAGTTGAGCAACACCCGAATTGTCAACAGGCCCCCCATCTGCAATCCTAACGAACTTCCCAGCAGTTAATGCTTGTTGATCTATTTCAGCGGCATCAGTATATTTCACCTTGTTTTGTGCCAAGCTAAAGCTAACTGCTTCATCAGATGCTTCATAAGATTTTTCCCAATCGTTGAAAAAGGTATAGCTAGCAGCAAATCCTCCAGCTGCACTTGACGCCGAAACTGCCTTGATCAGAGATACATCGTCATTTATAAGAGGGTTTGCGACGGATGTTGTATCCACAGGTGGGGTACCTGTGAGCCATGCTTGCGAGTAGCCCAAATTAAGCCTGCCTGATCCCGCGCCAATTCCAATGGCGGGCAGAAAAGGTGGCGCCTTAAAGAGTGGATTTAGAGGAACACTTGAGAAAGTTACTGGAGTTACATCAGCTGTATGAGGAGTCGTACATGTCAACCATTCGTTGCCACCCAGAACTGCCTTTGAAGGTGATAGACAGGCCTCATAATATATCTCATCGTCGTCTTCACCATATTTATTGAGTACAACTTGCGTCGTTAACATAGATCCGGCAAGCAATAAATTCTTGCTCTTTGCCCAGGGAGTTCGAGTTCCATTCATCAATGCTCCACCAAGGGGATAGTTCTTGAATACGAGTTTTTCAACAACCTCATCCCAGTGGAAAATACTGCCATACTCATAAAAGACGCATGCTATAAATGTATCTCCTGTATGTCGGTCACAGCCAGCATTATCGAACAATGCTTTCTGTTGACCAAGCCATCCTGTATTCTCCCATGTGCGCGAAGCATTAGGATTCTGTATGTCTGACACAAAACTATTTGAGAACAGCAACATTGAACTGAACCAACTCCCTCCCGAATTCGACGAGAACGTGTGAACGTTCGC
>JBLHON010000376.1:0-3236 GCA_047621865.1 Crocinitomicaceae bacterium
TAATTCAGTCAATTTTGGATTATATGATTTAACAGTTACACCCATATATGTAATTGACCAAGGAAGAGAATATAAATTTGAAGAGGCGTTTGAAATTATCACTTCTTCATTTTTCTCGTTTTTAAAATTTACAGAAATGCTATTCCTTTTCCTGTCTAATAGAAATCGCATAAAAACGTGACTGTAAACTGATCTTAGGTATTCTTGATTAATGGTGGATGTCACCATCTTATAATCATTGAATAAAGGATTTTCCAAACCAATTTGAGAGGTAGGATTACCACCCCAATTATCCTGTTCTGCTCTTTCTTCTGCTTCTCTTGTGAGTACTGTTTCGTAATTCAAATAGTCTGCTTCTGAGAATTTAAGAGATTTCGATAACTCATCTAATCGAACGTGCAAATTAGTGGAAAGAAGCTCATTCAAACTGTCTTGATTAAGCTGTATGCCTCTCTTTTCAGATCCTTTTGCTTTAAAATAGAAGGTTTTGTCTTTTAGATGGACATCAGCTAGTTGAACACTTTCCGTGTACAATGCCTGCATATGACTTTGTCTATCAAATTCATATTTGGTGGATTCTATTTTTAATGATGTTATTGGACTCTTCAAGAATTCTGTTAAATCAATTTGTGTTGTATCTTCTCGAATTGGCAAGAAAGGGCTCTCGTATTTTTTTTGGTAGCTTCGTTTCAAGATCAAATCACTTCCGATTACAAAGTGCTTTCCATCTCTGCTCAGAAGATCGATTTCTTTTTTTTGCTCATCCACCAGGAAACTGGAAACGGGAATGTTGAACTTTTCCCATTTGAGATCATTGATTTTTGAATAAAAAATATAATCATTTTGATTGATGAGAATTAATGAATCAATTATGGCGATTTTGCTGACCCTGCCTCGAGCTGATACCTTCAGAATCTTAAATTTATTCTGATCAATTGGTGATTTAACTTGAGTAGAAGAATTCCAATTGTCACTCGTAATAGCAAGACCATTCGAGAGTCCACCTGCAATGCCATGGACTGAGTCTATCATAAAAATAGATAATACTCTATCAACTGGTTTGAATGGTTTTATTCGTCTTTTCCAAGTCTCTCCAAAATCATCAGAATGATGAATGAAATTATCTGAGCCACCCATCCATATTTTTCCGTCCTGTGTGTGATACGTGTTATAAATCCAAGCATCACCATTAAACTCAATTGCTTTCCAAGTTGTACCACCATCCATTGTTTTATAGACAACGTTCTTTTTGGAAGAATTTGATGGATTTCCAAGGTAACCTGCAATTACAATTGTATCCCTATTAAATTCAATTCTTTCTGATGGTTTATCGTATTGGGTTAAATCAAATTGTTGGTTTAGTGAGTGCACTAAAGAGTCATCTCGATTTTGTGCGAACAAACTTGTCGAAACTAGTAGGGTTACTATGAAGAGTGTTGCTTTCATTCTGATGCTACTAACGTTAAAGGCCATAAAATAGTGCGAATTCTAGATTTTTTTTCTCAGAAACACTCTGTAGGACAGGCAGGTCGGACAAATTCATCTTGGCTATCAACAACTACACGCTAAACATTTTTAACTCGATCCAACGTTTCTTCCAATTCGGCCAGACCTGCTCAAATTCTGTTTCATTTCCCGAGTGATTTTTTTTGAATTCAGCTTTGGCAGATGAAATGTTCATTCCATTTTTCATAGAGGTCAAAAAATCATACTGCTCTTTGTGCAGATCGTACACGGCTAACTTAAAATTGTGCCGCAAAACTACAGCATAACTTTCCTGCTCAAAGGGCAAGGCTGGTGTGTTGCTATTCTTAAATTCTGAATAGAACCAGCGAACGGGAAATCGAAATTTGAAAAGTCCAATGATTGGAATCAATTTCAGTTTGTCTTCGTCATCATTGAGTTCTGCTGACTGATAGTTCTCTTCACCTTGCTCTTCGAATAAGATTCCAATTGCATATTCAAACTGAGCTAACTCGATTATGAAATCTATCCAAGCTTCCCTTTTTTCTTCTGAATCTGGTCTGTTTGCCTCAAGATATTCAGCGAAATCTTTTCCAAGAAGGGCCAAGTTGTAATTGTGAGATGGACGTGAAGCAAGGTAATCATCTGCGAAAGCACAAAAGATATCTTCTCCTAAAGCAAATTCCAAGGCACTAAACTGCTGTGTCATACAATGCCGCAATCGGGCAATATAGCTTCGTTGATAGATTGCCAAATGCTCATGTGCAGGAAGCTTTTCAGAATCGTTAATCACGTCGGCAAGTGCAGATCCATTGAACGAATCTGGAAGAATTTCGCGAGGATCAACTCCAGTCTGTTGAAATGGATCAAGCAAGAGTTGTTGCATCCATTGCTGAAATTTATCTAGGGGTATTTTGACAGGCTCATCCACGTTTAGCGAGAAGATTGATCTGTAAATTCTGGAGAAACAATGTTCAAAGGATTCGAAACTTGCTCTGAGCTAAAAACGGGTT
Organism: Crocinitomicaceae bacterium; assembly: GCA_047621865.1. Lineage (GTDB taxonomy): Bacteria > Bacteroidota > Bacteroidia > Flavobacteriales_D > Crocinitomicaceae > UBA4466. The sequence continues at coordinate 2,478 of JBLHON010000376.1, forward strand.
CATCTTCCAAAATTTCTTCGAAACTTGAATTCATGTATTTTTTCGACTTGAGTAATTCGGCATGATAGACATCAAATTCAGGAATGTTTCCATCCCATTCCAATAAAATGGATGAACCTCCAGTAAGCTGATGGGCCAAATGAAAGAGTTTCCAAACATGAGCTGTAACCTCACGATCGTGGGTGTCCACGATATAATTTCCGCAATGCTGGTGACCTGCCAAATGCATTTGTACGACCTTATCATGTGGGATTCCCTTGATGTATTCTAAAGGATCAAAATCGTTGTTAAACGAAGACACATAAACATTATTCACATCGAGCAAGAGTCCACAACCTGATTCTTCTGTCATCAATTTTAAAAACTCCCATTCTGGAATAGTCGAATTTTTGAACGATGCATACGTACTTGGATTTTCGACAATAAGAGGTCTTTCTAAATAGTCTTGTACTTGTTTGATTCGATCACAGACATGCTTTAATGATTCTTCATTGAGAGGCAAGGGCAGTAGATCGTGGGAATTAGTCGTCAATACTCCAGTCCAACACAAATGATCACTGATCCATGCAGGTTTTACCTCGTCAGCCAGGGCCTTCAAACTTTTCAAATAATCAAAATTCAGGGGGTCTGTACTTCCAATCGACATGGAAACCCCGTGCATAACTACCGGATACTTTTCAGCAATTTCCTTTAGTATATGACGCGGCCGCCCATACGAGTCCATATAATTCTCTGAAATCACCTCGAACCAATCTACTT
>JBLHON010000377.1:0-3176 GCA_047621865.1 Crocinitomicaceae bacterium
CAAGCCCCCAGACGTTGGATTCGGATACATCAACAGCCCAATTGCCGATAAAATATCATCTACCCCAAGTGTACTATCACAGGCATCAATAAATTCGATGGGTTCGCCACTAAATGCTTGTTCTAGCGTATTCACACTGGAAGCGCTAACAACATTTGATGAGGAAGTAGTGACAATTGTCACCGGATCGGCTTGCACTAAATTCCCATTCATTGTTTGACAACTGCTTAGTCCGATGCTATCCGTTTTTATGATGTAGATGTCATTGTCACCAGTATAAAAGCCGTCGGAATAACCTGAGATTAAGTACCCAGAATCCAATGTCTGCAGCAAATCTTGTCCATAATCGAAATTAGCAGTGCCATAAGCCTTGCTCCAACTCAACTGTCCCAATGAATCAGTTTTTAGTAATAGAATATCCCAGAAACCGGCCCCCGCGCTTTCAATATAACCTGCTAATGCGAATCCATTGTCCGTAGTTTGAATCAATGAATTTGCACCATCAAAACTGGTTCCACCATAACTTCTGGACCATAAAAGACTTCCGTTAACATCAATGTTCACAAGATAAGCGTCCTCTAAGCCTGAACCAAAACTTTCAGTGCTTCCTGCAATTACATAACCCAAAGTCGTCGCGATGACGCTCCTACCAAACTCATTGGATGCACCTCCATAGGTTTTCTCCCAAAGAATATTTCCGTTGGGATCAAGTTTAACGACGAATACATCCGAGTTTCCCGCTCCTTCACTAAAGGTATATCCAACAGCGAGGAAATTACCGTTTTCGACTTCGATGATCGATTCAAATCCATCTACTCCACTGCCACCAATGAGTAAGGTCTGAAGTGTATCGCCTTGAGCATCCAAATGAAGTACATAACCGTCTCTTGATAGCACACCAAAACTCTCAGCAGTACCTGCCACTAAAAAAGTGCTGTCGCTTAATTGTACTACAGAATAACCGTATTCTTCATCCAGTCCACCATATCCCTTTGCCCACAGCGTATCCCCGTCGGAAGTGATGCGCATAAGGAAAACATCTTCGCTCCCATGAGAAACTAAATCGTATCCTACTCCGCATACTATCAAATCGCCGTTAAAACATTCTGCGATGTCGAACGCCGTTCCACCGAGCCCTCCATCTTTAGCAGACTTTCCGAGTGAATCACCAAGATTGTATTTCCTAGTCCATAAGGTATCTCCCAGAGGCGTTATTTTACTCGAATAGATATGATCTCCTTCAAAAGCACCTGTAATTACGAAATTCCCATCCGAGGTTTCGACAAGAGCATGTGCACGATCTGACTCAGCGGATCCATAACCAATTTGATATGTGCCTTGTGACAAAAGATTAAACGATCCAAAGAACAACAGAGGAAACAAGAATAGCAATTGTTTTTTCATGATATTAGCAAAGTAATAAAGTAATCAATGAGGCCATAATTATTCTTTAATACTTCATTGTATTTTATGAATTAAGCCGTCTATCTTTCTCTTCAGACAGTTCCTCTTTCAACAGTATTCTTTTATCTTATTTAATCACCAGTCTTTGTGTCATAGAGTTGTATTCGTCAACAATCAAGGTAACAAAATACATTCCTGGTCTAACATTTAAATTCATGGTAAGCGTTTGTCCAGAAATAGCTTCAGCCGAAACAAGTTTCCCTTGAAGGTCTCTTACTTCAACGATAGCATCAATTGAATTCTTAGCATATATTTTAATGTCACCAGAAGAAGGATTAGGGAAAACGTCAAAATTAGCGGTAATTGTTAAGTCATTTACTCCTAGATTAGCCACCTCAGCTCTATATACGCCACGTGAGTCTTCATCTACGAACCAGATATAACCCTTTGGACCAATTGTGATTCCCTGAACTGAAGAATATCCTGTTGAGATTCTGTCCAACTCAATGGCTGGCATAGTCGAAATATCATAAATAATAATTTCACCGCTCTCATGTTCACTCACGATCATTCTGTTTCCAACTAAATCAATCCCTGCAGGCTTACTTAAACCAGAAACAACAGTCTCTTGTGTGTAGCCAGTATATTCAGAATATTCTGCCAAAGCCTCAGGGGAAGGATAATTAGGAGCTCCCCCCATATCACTTCCAGTAGTAATATCTATTCTAATCACACGCTGATTGCCATGATCAACAACATAAAGCCATTGTTCATTCGCATCTAATTCAAGATGACTTACAATTATATCGTTCGGGTCTTTCGCAACTGCGTCATCAGAATACCGACGAACAATTGCATCCGCGTGATAATCACCCCCAGCACCGTGATCATTCGCAAAATCATATCTTACAATATCATTCGAATAACCATCAAAAACCCAAAACACATTGTCCTTTTCTGAAGCAATACCTTGACAATAAGGGCTGACATGAACCATATCTAAATGACTTCCATTTCCTCCTGAAGGTTGTGCATAAATTGCCAAATCACTCGACCATAATGTTGGTCCAGTAAATGCTGCTCCACCATTATGATTTGCATCAAAAACACCTGTCGAACTTGCCCAGTTACCATTTTCACTAAATGCAATCCCTGTTGGAAGCGACATGAAATGCCAAGCATTACCATCCTTTTTATAAACAGAAGTTTGAGTAGGTTCTCCAGCATCAGAGATAATTACGGTATTTCCACCTGTATTTTCTGTAGCCCTATTGATTACCCATAATTCCATGTTTGCGAAGTTGGGGTGAAAATCCAAATCCATTGGATCGTAGATCTGATTTGGTACTCCGGCAATTTGATTTATTGTTATTGAACCATTCCCAACGTAGGAATCAATATAGTTTGGCACTTGCGCTACTGCTGCATTCTGCATGAGAATAAAGCCCCCAAGACATAGAATTGTATTTATTGTTTTCATAAAACTAGTTTATAATTCTCTATGAAAATATGGAACTTGATCAAGTAATTGCATGTGATAGATCATTTCTCCTTAAATAGATTATTTACTATTGAATTGCTATCGGATAGGAATATCTGGTTCGCCGACATTTTACCTGTAATTTTATATTCATTTGACTTACTGAATTTTATATCCAAGGCAAACGGATTATCCGTACACGTATGGGTTGAAAAATGCAGATGATTATCAGTCTTATTGAGGAGTTTTAGTTGTAGCAAGGTGTCTACAACGCTAAAAATTAAAGATGTAC
>JBLHON010000378.1:0-3175 GCA_047621865.1 Crocinitomicaceae bacterium
TTGAAAAGATAATTTACTGTTCTCCATCACTGTTCCAGATTTAATGGTGGTTCTGAATCCACATTCTTTACATTCCCACTGCTCTCTTTTTTTCTTCCAATAATGATTCAAAGATCTGCAACGCTTGCATTTTACTCCTTCATTTAGTCTAAATTGAATGAATTCCTGTTTGCAAGTTTCCTCATCTGGAAACCGTTTAAAAAAGTCTAATATCCTCATCTTTTATCTCGTTTTAGACGAAGGTAAAGCGGGACATCGTAAACCATTTACGTTCTATTGGGGAAACTTGCGGATAAGCATTAAATCTAATCAACAATGATTTGACCTGACAGCAAATTTAATTGCTGGATTCTCAAACCTGAAACAATAACTTATTTGAATTTTAAACTAACTACTTTTAAATCAGAAATCAGCGACAATGTGGAAGCACAAAACAGTTCTATGGACCTTCCCGGTCTTGGCAGGAATGGCGCTGGGAATCTTAGTGTATTCCTTGGATTTTTGGAATACATCTATCCCTGACGTCTATCTTGGATACTGGTTTGGTATGTCAAATTTCACAATCGTTTTCATTGCCACTGGGGTGACTCTTCTCGTTTATACTGCTTTCTTAATCGTGCGCTTATTGAATAAAAATAGTGGTAAATTGCTGAAAATTTGGATGTTGATTGGAATGTTAGCTAGCGCGGGGATTTCTGAATTTACATTGTCATCGACACAAGCTTATCAAAGATCGACCGATTTCCGTGATAGTTTGAATACAGAGTTGATGAAAGAGCACGAAACACACTAGTAAACGAACGAGAATTAAGCATTAAACTACAATGGTAAAAAGCAACATAATTTTCTATCTACTGATTAGCCTAGCTAGTTCTTACAGTTATGGACAGGTAGATGATAGCATGAGGAATATACTTTCGAGTAGAGATGTCACTGCAGAATATCCAACGCCAATAAAAACGAAGAATTCGGGGCAGGAGGGATCTGTATTCAAGGACTATCACAATCAACTTGAAAATAAGTACAGCATGATTGGCGTATGGAAGAAGGTTAAAATCTTAAATCCAACACTTAATTTACTTGTAGCAGAAGATTGCCCGCAAGGACGATATCTTATCTTTTATCCAGACTATGCGAATATATTTGATTACTATGATGAAGATATAACTTCCATTGACTTCATGTTCGATTACAAACAGAGAAAAAATCGATTTAAAGGAGTTTTTACTAATTCCAACGCAATTCTTTTCGAAGAAGAACATAGAAATAAAACATTTGAGTTTGTTATCCAGGTTTTTCGTCAAGAAAATGTTCTAATTATGATTACATCAGATCAGAAAGTGGTAACCTATAAAAAGTTTGCCGAAATACCCATTCCAACTAAATAAGATGAATCTCTGCTAATTTGGACCAATTCGCTAACCTGATGGAATGCTTCTGAATTCGTGAAATGTGGCACGGAAGATGTAATACAAGAAACAGTGCAAGAGCAATTTGAAGACAAAGAGTTTACATTTTGAAATGGACGTTAAGAATTTCTTGTAAATTGCATAACTTGACATCATCTAAATAATCGCATAATGATTTGCAAGACAATCATGTGTACCATTAAAAAAAGACAAATCATGTTTACAAAATCAATATTTCTTACGTGTGGCATTTTAATCTTCTGTGCATCTGCAACAATGGCTCAGTTTGACAAGTTGAAGAAGAAAATGGAGGAAAAGATCGAAACTGTATCACCTGCTAGTTCAGGAGTTTTATCTGAGGAGGAAGTTGGGTCAGGACTTAGAGAAGCATTAACTAAAGGAGTGGAAAAGGGAGTTGATCAGCTTTCGAAACCAGATGGATACTTTGGTGATTTGGAAATAAAAATCCCACTGCCAGAGGAAGCACAAGAGGTGGAAACCAAATTAAGAAACTTGGGCCAAGGTAAAAAAGTTGACGAGGCCATTGAATCTATCAATCGAGCAGCTGAGGATGCGGCTAATGGAGCAAAAGACATTTTTGTACTCGCAATTAAAAGCATGACTTTGACAGATGCAATGAGCATTCTTCGTGGTGATGATGACGCGGCAACTAAGTTTCTTGACAAAGCAACAAGAGCAGAATTGGTTACGAAATTCAAGCCAATCGTTAAGGCTTCGTTAGAAAAAGTGGGTGCCACTAAGAATTGGAATGCAGTTTTTACAAGCTATAATAAGATTCCATTCGTAACGAAAGTTAATCCTGATTTAGACGAATATGCAACCAACAAAGCAATTGATGGATTGTTTATTCAAGTTGCCAAAGAAGAGCTTTCAATCCGTAAAAATCCAGCTGCACGTGTAACTGATTTACTTAAGAAAGTGTTCGGTTAAATCGAGCGAGGTGAATCTTATTCAAGCCTAGCTGTTTACTCGTTTTCATTGAAGAATCAGTTTGTGATTTGTGGGACGTCGAGATTGGTTTCGGAACTGAATATGTCATATGTGTTGAGGAGGAAGAGTAAACGCCACTACTGCTCATCAAAAACGTCATTCACTCGATCCGGACAGCTTGCACAAAACTCGCTGTGTAGCTCCTTATTGTCCATGACTTGAAATGGGATGCCATATTCTCCATAAAAGAGTTTGCACCAATCTTCACTCGAAAGTCGTTTCCTTGCTTCCATAAGTAGAGCCTGAAAGTCTGCTTCAGCTTCCAATTCCCAATCACTACTTAAATACGAAGAATGTCTGTACGCAAGAGGCAAATAGAGTTTCAGAACTTCGTCGTCATACAAATAATCCTTACAGAGATCTATCGCCAGAGAAACGTTTTTGAAATAACACAACAATTTCCCGAGTGAAAGAACTGTTTCTGGATTCAATTGATCTGTTTTCCTGTAATACTGCACAATATGTATCAGACTTGTGTTTACGATATCATTGTATTCAAAGAGTTGATCGGGATCAATGCTTTCGCACAGAATATTGATGATATTGAGATTTGCCTTTGCTGCATCAAGGTGAAATGATGAATCCAATTCATACCAAGTAAGTAGTAAATTGAGACGATCGAACGCTTTTTGAATGTCTGGATTATCCAAGCTATTGTCCTTCTTATTTTTGATGCGATCAACCAAGAAACAAGCAGATAAATAGTGAAATTCAGGACTGAGATGTTCAGCTGCACCACACATCGTAAAAACGGA
>JBLHON010000379.1:0-3164 GCA_047621865.1 Crocinitomicaceae bacterium
GCTTGAATTTCAAAATTGCTAGAGGCTTATATCTCGGGTCGCGAATAATGGGCACTCTTACTTACGCAGAGCAACACTGGGAGCAAAGCAGCACAGTCGAATCTCCTTATCCTCTCAATAGATTGCACTATGTGTCGCTTTCGATCACAGGAAATATGAGTATTGGCTATCGTTTTTAAGTAGAAAACTGCATCAAACCTACCCAAAACACATTCGAAAGATTTGAGTACATTCGACATGAGCCACTCAAACAAAAATTATGGGAGTTATATATACTTGCAATGAAGGTCTGGAGAAATTAAAAGAGGGAAATAGAGGACATATCCATCGAATGGAAACTCAAGGAGGTCGTGAATCCTATCAAATTGGAACGACTGAAGAAGGTCAGGAGCCCTATGCTGCAATTTTGAGTTGCGCTGACTCTAGAGTGATCCCAGAATGTATTTTCACTGCAAATGCTGGCGATTTATTCGTTGTACGTGTTGCTGGGAATGTTGCAAATGTATCTTCCGTTGCAAGCTTGGAATATGCCGTGAAGTACTTGCATATTCGGATAATTGTTGTTCTAGGTCATGAGTCCTGTGGTGCAGTAGATTCAACCATAAAACAAGCAAAAGATCGACTCAATTTGGGAGCAAACTTAAACCAATTGCTCTCCAATATTATTCCTGCCGTTAATACTGAAATCCCAACTGACGATTTGGTTGAGGCGACCTGCAATAACGCAGAAATAGCCGCAAAACGACTGATCGAGCAAAGCGAAATTCTTCAAGAATATTTCGACAAAGGAGAATTGGGCGTGGTTCACGGATACTATCAAGTTTATGGCCCGAAAGCTGGTCATATTAAAGGAATAATAAATTGGAAATGCCCTAAGTGTTAAGCTCTATTAGGGTTGCGGGCAGATCTATTTGAACAACTAAACTAAGAATAAATGTTTCTACTTGGAACGTATGAAATTACAAGAGATATTGCGACTTTGCTGCTCATCGCGGTAGCCGTTTTCCTCGTTTATCTGTTCACAAAAAAATCCACTAAGAAAAAATCTCACGAAAAAGAAATCGAAGATAATCCAGAAAATCTCGAGGGGAAAACACCAGAAAACCCATATGAAGGATTGCGGAATATGGCATTCTCAGTAGATTATGAACAGCTTGGAATCAAAATTCCTGATGGTCAGAAAACCGTTTATGGTGTGATCATGGATTGGGAAATGGGAGGAGCAATTTCAACTACAGTTGCCTATCAATCTGGAGGTGCAAGCATGTATTTAAGTACGGGAGGAGGAATTATTGGTGGTGGACATCACAAAAACGTACGTGCTGCTGTGCGAGCATTCGTAGATCTCGCAGCAAATGCATTACCACTCGCAAACTTAGCAGAAGGAACACCATTGCCAGAGGCGAATACTATACGTTTTTACCTGCTCACAAATGACGGCACCTATGTTGTCCAAGAGTCAATGGAACGTTTTGAAGATAATTCTTCACCCTTGGTATGGCTATTTGATGAAGGAAATAAGGTGCTCACTGAATTGAGATTGATCAGTGATTAAATACCTGTTCAATTTGAGAAAATAACCATCCTAAACAAGCAACTAATTCAAGAGATTGTGAATGGTGAAATTTATTCTTTCAATGAAAAAGGAAAAGAAATTAACCTAGGGTGAAATGCTTCTTGTTTGCAAATTGCAACTATTTGGCTCCTACTAAAAGGTGACTATAACTGCCATTCAGAAACTTTTGCCTAACCTCAAGAAACCCGACAACAAAAAATGTCGTACTTTTATGAAACTTTTCCTTGTAACATTGGATATGGTTGAATTGTTATACCCTACGCTGCGAGCACGCTAACCGATTAACTAAATCTATTATGAAAACGATTAACCTTCAATACATCTTTAAATTATCATTACTGGTTTCAATACTTGTGCTTACTTCATGCAATAAAGAAGAAATAGCTCCAGTCGCTGAAGCTGAAGAAGTTCCAACGATTCCTGCGAACTCGTTTTTTGCAAAAGTAGACGGCGACGAATTTGTACAATGGTTAGCGGATGCATATGTGCATACGCCTACGAACTCTATAAACATTGTAACATCAGAAAGTGGCGCGTACCCGTCAATAGGTTTAAACGTTCCCAAGAGTATAAGTCCGGGTGGTTATGCATTCTCTGCGGGGTTAGGTACATTTGGATTGTATAGTCTTGGCACTGGAGATAACGATTTATATGGAGCGGCAGAAGGGACTGGAGTGCTTGTAATTAGCGAACATGATAAGGTGGCGGGTTACATCAAGGGTACTTTCTACTTTACCGCTAGTGCATTGCCTGGTAATACAAATACAAATTCCTTTGTAATCTCTGAAGGCACATTCGCCTTTAACTATAATTGAATTCTTGGCTGAGCCCAACACCGTGAAATTTCACCTTCTCACGAGTGATGGACCATATGCTATTCAAGAATCCATGGAGTATTTTGAAGGTAATTCTTCTTCCTTGTTATAGCTAGTTGATTAAGGGGAATAAGGTGCTCACTGAGTTGAGATTGATCAATGAAAGCTAAGCGCCAAGCACGATGAATTCCAAAAAAGTAAAGATCGTTTTGATTGGGGTGGCATTCACTTTTCTCTCTCTTGCATACTTGCTCATCTTAGACTTTTTTGTGCTCGGTAACATTTCAGATTGGTCAATGAAGTTGTTTCAAAAATACCTGATCATTGACTTCAACATCCAAGATAAAATACTCATTAGATGGTTCCCATTGCTCCTTTCGATTATCGTCATTTATACAAAAGACATGGGAATTAAATCGTTTATCCGATTAATTCTATCGGGATATATTACAGTGTCGTTTTCGCTTCTGCTTGGCTATTTTCTGGCGGTAATAACATGGACAAGTGGAGGCGCTATTTCACCATTATTGCCTGAATATATAAAGTACCAGCCCTTCACTAATTACTGGGCGCTCTTCATATTGTTTGGAATAGTGCTTGCCATTTGGCTACACTTTAAGAAGGGAAAGGAAAGCAGTTCTGAGCTCATTGATGATAATAGTTCGGAAAGATCAGCTCGATAAATTATTTCTTCTTCCGTTTCAATGGAAGATCATAAGACAATCCCATATAAAAGCTCATTTCACGGCTATTTTCTTTGGATGAATGAAGAA
>JBLHON010000380.1:0-3155 GCA_047621865.1 Crocinitomicaceae bacterium
TCTACTGCCTTTACACAAAGTTCCACCGACGCAGGTGAATATATGACCTACTTTTCTGTAGAATACCTACAGATTCAGAAAGACATGTGGGATTACACCAAATCTGTTTCACACGGAAAAAGTGCCCGAACTGTTGAAAAACGTCGTGGTGAATTGATGCAATCTGTATCAACATCACTCCATAAAGCCGAACGCGCCAAAGCATTCAAAGAAAACAATTCGTACCGCGATTCTGTGATCAAATACTTCGATATGATTGGGATTGTTCTACGAGAAGACTATGCTGAGATCGTTGACATGGAAGCAATTTCTGAACAATCTTACGATGCCATGGAAGCGTACATGACTGCTCGTGAAATGGCAAGTGATAAGCTCGCTGAGGCAAGCAAGATGATAAGTGCTGAACATTTAGCATTTGCTGCCGAAAATGATGTGACAATTCTTGACAGTGAAGACTCAAAACTGGATCAGAAGATTGAAGTTGCCAACAAAGTATACGATCATTACAATGCCGTTTATCTTGTGTTTTTCAAATCCTATAAGCAAGAGGCTTATTTACTGGATGCCATTGCCAATAAGGACGTGAGTGCAATCGAGCAAAATAGAAATGCACTTCTTGAAACTGCTGAAGAAGGACGGGGGAAATTGAAAGAAATTGATCTATATGCAGGTGATCCAGTTATGATTGGTGCAACGCGTAATTTATTGAACTTCTATACAAATGAAGCAGAGACAGACGTGACAAAAATTCTAAGTTTCATGGAACTTTCCGATGGATTTGCTGCTATCAAAACGGCATTCGAAAGCAAAAAAGAGAAAGCCCGAACTGAAGAAGATTATTCAACATACAATGATGGTGTAAACGACTTGAATAAAGCCGCTGAAAACTATAATGAAATGAGTGATGTCTCAAATAAGAAGCGCAGTAATCTGATAGACACTTGGAATAAAAGCAGCGAGAAGTTCACGACAAAACACGTTCCTAGAGGGAAATAAGAGAGCTTTTAGATTTAATTTTTAGAGAAAGTCCTGTTGAAATTCAGGGCTTTTTTTGATCCCTATTGTCAGAAGAATGTCCCATAGTTGATGGACTCATTGCACAGCCATCACATTTGGTTTCCTTCGCGAAAAAACGCTTATAGACTTCCCTTCCGAGATATCCCGAAGCGAGTACAATTGTGAGTATAACCAGTGCTGTCTGCATCCTAACTTAGAATTAGATATGTAATCCAAGCTCCAAGATACGCCAGAATGCCCATATATCCAACTTGCAGCAGTGGCCATTTCCAACTTTTTGTTTCCCGCTTAACCACAGCAAGGGTTGACATGCACTGCATGGCGAACGCAAAGAAGACCATTAGACTCATTCCTGAAGCCAACGTATAAACGGGGGTTCCATCTGCCCTCTTAGCCTCTTTCATCTTTGTAATGAGCGGGAGATTTTCATCGCCATCATCACCTACAGCATAAATCGTTGCCATTGATCCCACGAAGACTTCTCTTGCCGCGAACGAAGTAATTAAGGATATTCCTATCTTCCAATCGTATCCTAGTGGCTCAATTGCTGGTTCGATTGTCTTGCCCATAATTCCAATAAATGAGTTCTCTAATTCCGCAGAAGCGACCCGTTGAGCAGTTTCATTTTTCGATAATTCTAATTCTATGGATTCGTTTTGAGCTTTCAATCCAGCTTTTTCCATGCGATCTCCAGGACCATAAGTTGCCAATACCCAAAGGAGAACAGAGATTGCTAAAATCACTCGTCCAGCATCCCACACAAAGATTTTTACCTTTTCGAAGACTGTTAATCCAACATTTCCCCAACGTGGAGCATTATAGGTAGGCATTTCCAAAAGCAGGAACCCTTTTTCCTTTGTTTTGATGATCCATTTCAGTACGAGCGCCACAAGCAAGGCACTAATAGTTCCGAGTCCATACAAACCAAAAAGCACCAATCCTTGCAAGTTCATCACTCCTCCCACCATTTGGTCTGGAATTACAATTGCAATCAACAAAGTATATACGGGGATTCGTGCACTGCAACTCATCAATGGAGCGACCATGATTGTGATCATACGTTCCTTCCAATCAGCAATGGTTCGTGCTGCCATGACCCCAGGAATTGCGCATGCCACACTCGACATCAATGGAACAACACTTTTCCCATTCAAGCCAAGCGGCCGCATTATTCGATCCATGATGAACACAACTCGGGCCAAATAACCGGTCTCTTCCAAGATCGCGATGAAGAAAAACAAGAGTGCGATTTGTGGGATAAAAATGACTACGCCCCCAATGCCCGGAATGATTCCTTGAGATAATAAATCTGTAAATATTCCTTCTGGCAATGCAGATGCCGTCCAACCACTGAATGATGCAAAAACCTGATCGATGAATTCCATTGGAATTGATGCGAACGAATACACAAACTGAAAGATCACCAGCAAGATGAGTGCGAAAATCAAGTATCCAAAGATTGGATGAACAAGAATTCTATCTAATTTACCTGAGAAATTTGCTTCTTTCTCTTTGATCGTCACTATTTTCTTGAGCTCGCTTTTAATCTTAGAATAACGCTTTTCTGCGTCTATCTCTTGAGCTTCACTATCGTTTGCAGCTATCAATGTTGATCCTTCTAAGAAAGAGTGCCCTTTCCGAATCTTCACAGAGCTCAGTGCATTTTCAATTCTCTCTTTACCCGTTCGCACCCGTGCATTTGATTCAACTAAAGTTGCTTCTGGGAAAAGGTGTTGCAAGGCAGTAAGATCATATTGAGTTTCCATTTTCCGTGCTAAATCTGTCATGTTCAGAATTAGGACAGTTGGAAGCTGAAGGTCATAAATTTGTGTGAAAAACAGTAGATTTCGCTCCAGATTTGATGCGTCAATAACTACGGCAATTGTATCTGGGAAATCTTCGCTCTCCGGATTCGAGAGGCTATCATACACCACTTGTTCATCTTTCGAACGTGGATAAATGCTATATGTTCCTGGGAAATCAATGAGTTGATGCTTTTCCCCGTTGATAGTTAATTTCCCCACTTTCTTATCGACCGTAATTCCAGGGAAATTACCTACGTGCTGACGCATTCCTGTCAACAGATTAAATACGGAACTTTTACCCGTATTAGGATTACCTACGAGTGCAATTTTCAT
>JBLHON010000381.1:0-3150 GCA_047621865.1 Crocinitomicaceae bacterium
ATACGTATGGCTCCATTGAAGGGATTAACATCTACTAGCGGAATCCACAAATTATAGGACCGTGCTTCCTTCTCGTTGACAATGTTCCAATCTTGGTGTAGTGGTAAAATTCCTTTCTCACCAGGAGCTTTGGAAATAAATGCCCCTCCAAGCATTTTCAAGTTCTTAAATGTCGCGTCAACATCTTCTTCAATAACGGCTAAGATCTGATTGCTAATGTCTTTTCTGAATTGTTTATCTTCTCGATGCGTAGTTGCATAAAATCCTTCTGGAGTAGTTGAATGGTGTTCATGAAAAATGGCTTTCAATTTATCCACTTGTGCTGCACTTAACAAAGGGAAGACGACCTTTCCTTCGCTGCGCAACGTTTCAGTTAATTCAGAGTTATGTAATTCTAAAACTTCCATTTAGCGATTAAAAAGTCTTGAAAACAGGCCTCGTTTTTCCTCCACAACAACTTCAGCACCGAGAAACTGATCAAGTGTTTCATTTGTTACTTCAGGAATCGTGTAGGGTTTAAAACCTTTACTGCATGCATTTTTCGGACGTTCAAAGATAGTCTGATGAAAATTCTCGAATCGCAAAAGGAAATCATCTTCTTGTTCAAACAACTCAACTTTGTCGTCCTCTTTGTTTGCGCGATAATGAAAAATCAAGGGTGCTTTTTCACTGATTATTCCCGCTGTAATTGCAGGTCTGATTTCACGTGTAAGATTTGGTTTCGAGTAATGAATAATTGCCTGATTTAGCACCACCACTTCTCCAAGTTCAGCTTCAACGATAGTCAAACTTTTCTTGATCCGCTCTTGATGTCCTTCAAAAGGGAATGGTAAGCTTGGTGCTCGAAGTGCTTGATTCCATTTCTGGCTTCCTTTCATCACCTCAATAGTCCCATTTTCAGTGGTTGTATTCATTAATGGAATCCATAAATTAATTGCGAAATACTGATGCTCATCGACGATTGTCCAATCTTGGTGCATTGGCATCTCACTCGATTTACCAATTCCTTTTATTAGAAAGGCGGCACCAATTGATCGATAATTGGTGAATTTATCAGCAATTTCAGATTGAATGACTTCAATAATCTTATCACTCATTTCTTTTTTCAAGTCATAGTCATCCAAGTAACTTGAAGCGAAGAAGGCATCAACCTGATCAGGGAAATAACCTGTTAACATTGAATTCAATGTTTCAATTGTTTGTGCACTAAACACCTTCAATTTAACAAATCCATCCTCTTCGAATTGGTTCTGTAACTCTATATCCTTAAAAATAGCCTCTTTCATTTACCCTTCTTTAGTCAATATTCGTTTTAACCACGATTTTTTTTCTACCACTTTAGGGCGCTCGAACGTAACGTCATATTCCTCTTCTAGCATTTCTACTGTCAGTTTAGGAAAATCATAAGGAAATAACCCTAAACTCTTCCCGATGCTTGGTCGGCTAAAAATGTTGTGCCCAAAATTCTCGAATTTCTCTAAAAAATCGTTCTCCTGTTCAAAAATTTCAATCTCATCCTTGCCACTTTCCTTGTCCCAATAACAAATTTTAATCTGTGCATTTTTATGTGCTACAAAAGTATTGATAACTGGTCGTTCGTCATCAGATAAATTTGGCGGCGAATAATGTATAATACTTTGATCAAAAACAATTGCTTCTCCTGCTTTCAATTTACAAGAAGTCATGATCTCTTTCACCTCTGGAACGACAGCGTCATATATGTCTGGGATGGATGAACCACGAAAGGTCTTGAAGAAACGATGACTTTTAGGAAGAACTTCGATTGCACCATTTGTATCTGTTAAGTCAACGAGTGGACACCAAATATTTGTTCCAGTGTACGTACGTTCATCCAACAATGTCATGTCTTGGTGCATGATTAATTCGCTTTTTGGTCCTGGCGCTTTCACAATAAAACTCGAAAAGAAGGTCTGATAATTCTCCAACAATTCATTCGTACGTTCGAGGCAAATGGATCGAATTGAAGTATTCACTTTCTCTCTGTGTTCCACATTATTTGCAAAGGTCGTTGTAAAGAAACCTTCCACGCCATTTGGATAGAAGCTTTTATAGAGTTCCAAGAGTTCGTTGATATCGTTTTGACTTAAGAAGGGCACAACGACATAACCATTCTCATTAAAGAACTTGGTATGCTCAGGATCCTGAAAGATTGATTCTTTATTGGTAAAGTCCAGCATCAATCTCCAGCTTTTGATCCCGTTAGTCGTTTCCAGATAGATTTCTTTTCTGACCTACTATCGAATCTTGGTTCGCGTAATTTTCGCTCAAAATCCTGAATGTTCAAACGATATGGCGTGTATTTAAAACTTCTCAATCTAGCGAGGCTTTCATCTGGCTTTTTCCATGGATTGAATTTCATGTAAAATTCAGTGTCAGCACTGAGAACCTCAACTTTAGATCGATCTTTGGACAAATCCATGTGATAATGGATTGATTCTTCTTCCTCTGGAATCAATATAAGCTGAATTGCCAATCGCAGTCCTTCAGTAGCATTTGGAGAAGAATAATGTACAATACTATCATCTAAAATCACAGCGTTTCCTGCTTCAATATTAATTGGAACCATGTGCTTGTCAATGATATCTTTTTCTAGACCCAATAATTCAGATTGAATCATAGGACCGCGAACTTCTCCATAACGCTTATGGCTGCCTGGCACAACTTCCAAAGTTCCATTCTCAGCATTGCTATCAACCAGTGGACACCATATAGAAACAGACGCACATTTTTTCTCATCCACGAATGCCCAATTTTGATGCATTGGAACTTCACCTCCATCTGTCTTTTTTCGAATATAATTCGCAATGATGGGTTTATACGTATCCAATTGATTCACGTATCGATCTTTGAAACGCGTTGTAATCATGTCAAAAACTTTGCGCTTGTAATCGATGTTTTTGTCTATAAATGTAAAGTCATAAGTAATCTCAGTCGACGTATCATAATTCTCATCATCTGGCCCTAATCGACCTCCACTCTCTTCAAGCGTATTGAAATATGATTCAGTGAGCTCTGTCACTTCATCAGGAGATAGAAACGGAATTACCACGTATCCATCTTTCTGAAATCGCTCTTCGAGTTCATCGTTTAGTAATGTTCTTCTCATTTTCCGTTATTTTCGTCCACCCA
>JBLHON010000382.1:0-3148 GCA_047621865.1 Crocinitomicaceae bacterium
GAGATGAATGAAAAGGGAGTGAAAATTAAGCATAGAATCCCACAGTATGCCGCGTAAGCGAGCCCATAATAGATGCTATGTTTTAAATCAATTTTCACGTGTCTTTGGCTAATTTTCGAATTCCGAAAATGATGAGGACAAAAAGAAGTAGAATGGAAGATACAAGAAACCAGACAACTTTCCTTCTATGTTTGGAAGTGTTTTCCTCTAATTTCTGATTCTTTACCGCTAAATCTTTTTCTTCCTGAATTAATTTCAATTCGAGTTCCTTTCTACTCAGCTCATTCTGAAATGTCAAATCTTCTAATTGATTTTTGACCTTCAGGTTATTTAACTCATCTTTTAGTGCAGTATATTGGTCAAATTTTTGGACGGCTGTTTCCCATTTATTTTGCCGCTTGAGAATAGCAATTTGTTCTTTGTAGATATCTAATAAGTGAATGCGAATGTTGCTTTTCGAGGATATTGACTCTGCACTATTTAGTTCTCTGTAGGCGTCATCTAACTGATCTTTCTTGGCAAAAAGTATTCCTAGGAGTTTGCGGTAAAGAATGCTTTCTTCTACTTGATGAGGTTCAATTTTGAGATCAATCTCATCGAGTAAAATCTGTGCATCCGGATATCGTCCTACCTTAATGTAGATTTCGGAAATTCCCAGCAAAGCATAAATTTCACCTTCTGTATTACCAAGATCCTTTTCGATGATGAGTGAATTGTTATAGTAGCTGAGTGCCATCGAGAAACTGTCCATTTTTGCATACACTTCCCCCAAGTTGTAGTAACGAATGGATTGCTGTAATGGCTGTTTCAAACTATCTTCAATCAGCAGGCTTTTCTCGAAATATGACCGCGATTTAACGTAGTTATTCTGAAGTTGATAAACAGTTCCTATGTTGTTGTAACACGCAGAAATTCTCCCGTGATCGCCGATACTTTCGGCCTGATTTAGTGCCTTGAGATAGTGATTCAACGAGGTAATAAAGTAGCCTTTGTCCTTGTTGATTATCCCGAGAATGGTGTGGGCATTAATGCCGAATACAGATGGTTTTCCTTTTTTAGCACTTTCGGCAAGAAGCTCATTTGCCAATCGTGCAACAGCTGTGTCGCTTTTCTCCAAAGCAATGAAAGCAGCATCGTTTAAGGAAGTCAGTTTTTGATCTTCAGATGATTGACCGGTGACTTGAAATGACCAGCTAAAAATGATGACTAATAGGAGTGAGTAAAACCGCATTGATACCAGAATCGTTATTGAATGTAAGGAAATTATTTCGTCACGCCTAATAGAGAATTACAGCTTAGAATCCAGTTACTCCATTGACGGTTGTATACTTTAAAACGTTCTTTTTATCGGGGTGAATTCGGGCAAAAGCTGATTGAACTGCCATTGTTCCTTCGTGGAATCCACACAAAATCAACTTTAATTTATTCGCGTAGGTATTCACGTCACCAATTGCATAGATTCCAGGGATATTTGTCGAATAATCGAGTGTATCCACAATGATCGCGTTTTTCTCAATTTCAAGTCCCCAATCAGCAATAGGTCCAAGACTTGGTTTCAATCCAAAGAGTGGAATGAAGTGATCTGTTTCCTTGATGATCTCGCCTTCTGTTTTATGATTAATGGTCACGTTTTCTACCTTTCCATTTCCTCCAACGCCAATAACTTCAGCTTCAGTAATCAATTTTATCTTGCCGTCATCTGCAAGGTCGAGAATTTTTTGAACTGAATCGAGATGTCCTCTAAAGGAAGATCTACGATGCACCAAAGCCACTTCAGAAGCTATGTTCTTATCTGCAAGGAAAATCGCCCAATCTAACGCAGAATCACCACCACCAGCTATAACACAACGTTTTCCGCGATAGAATTCAGGATCTTTAATAATGTATTCAACGCCCTTGTCTTCGTAGCTTTCAAGTTCTTCAATTGGTGGTTTCCGTGGTTCAAAAACGCCCAATCCACCAGCAATCATAACAATTGGAGCTTCATGTTTTGTGCCGCGACTTGTGGTAACAATGAACTTGTCATCGTCTGTTTTTTTTATGTCCAAAGCAGCTTCACCAAGTGTAAATCCGGGCTTAAATGGTTCTGCTTGTACCATCAGATTATCGATCAATTCCCCAGCCAAAATAGATGGAAAACCTGGAATATCGTAAATTGGTTTTTTTGGATAAATCTCAGAACATTGACCACCTGGAAGTGGCAATGAATCGATCAAGTGACAACGTAACTTTAATAATCCAGCCTCGAAAACAGTGAAGAGTCCAACAGGACCAGCGCCAATAATGATAATATCTGTTTTGATCATTCCATTTTAAGTTTGAAGGCACAAATTTAGTAATCAGTTATTAGAAGTTAGAGTTTAGTCGATGAATTGTGGGATTAATTTCATTAACTTAATTAGAGAACTAACTACAATCAGTATGATAAACTTCAGGGAATTTGAATTTTGGAAACGAAGTCGACAGCTAGCAATTGATGTTTACGAAGTGACAAAAGACTTTCCAAAAAATGAGCAATATGGACTCACAAGTCAAATTAGGAGGTGTGCAGTGTCAATTCCTTCTACTATTGCTGAAGGAGCTTCAAGGTCAACGAAAAAAGATTTCGCACGGTTTCTGGAGATTTCAATTGGGTCTGCACATGAATTGGAAACTCAAGTGGATATATCGTATTCTGTTTCATATTTAGCCCAAGAGCCGTTCGATAAGATTAGTAAGGAGATCAATGAAATAATAAGAATGACCTCAAAGTATAGAAGTCGAATTATTAACTCCTAGCTAATTATCTAACGTCTAACTTCTAAAGTCTATGGTCTTTTACAAAGTCGCTCAACTCCTTATTGGTTTTTTTCATTTTGAGTTCTGCGAGCATTTCTTCATGCTTATCATTCCCTCGTCTATGTCCTGTGAGTGTATGTGCGAGACTGGGAAGAACGAATCTCTGTAAGTCATTCAATTCATTGTGTAAATGATCAGAGGAACCATGAGGGGGCTTCAAAATTACCTTTTCCTTGTTGACGACAGTATTCGAAAGTACGCCCGAAAAAACTGGTGCCTTTGCTGCCCGTGCTCCTAAAACGCCCCCACTAATATCTATTCCTCGCCATGCAAGAATGGTTTTGAGAAAAGAGGTGTGATCGAAGGGAAT
>JBLHON010000383.1:0-3092 GCA_047621865.1 Crocinitomicaceae bacterium
TATTATTCAGATAATTCATCCAAACGAATTAGTAGGCTTACCCTTTTCAATCATAATAACTAGAATGAAATCCCCTTGGAGCAGGAAGCGCCTTAACTGATTCATAACTTGGTTTCAATTGAATTTCACCCGTATACCAATCCACATACCCCCATTTGTTCCCAACGCGAATAGCACAATAAAAATAGCCATTGGAAGTCACTCGAACGGCTTCGTCGTATATGCATTTTATGGTTGATGTTGAAGCTGAATCGCCAAATGGATCAGCGTACACACCCGCCTTTCCGTTGTTGTAAACCACAACGAATGGAGCGTTCCAGGACAAGGGCACAATGCTATCAAAGGCCATAGGAATTATGAGCCTGTCCATTTGATACAGTCCCCATTTTTTATTTCTACCCGCAACTTGAAAAACGCCGTCTCCATTTGGGTCAGGTCTTAGATAGATAACTTCTTTTGACACTTTTAATTTTAAGAAATATTCGAAGAGCCAATCGTCTATCCTAAAGAGTGGGACATCCTCAACACTTTTATATTGGCAGGGAACAGCCAGTTGATTGTAGGAAGGAAGAAACAATCCCCACTTTTCATTCTTTTTCACCAAGCTATATACGGCGTGTTGAGTTGTTTTGAATTGAACTTCATCAAATTGAATTAACGGCCGTTTTAGGGTTGCCAATTCGCTTGTACGAAGCGCGAAGAGACCATATTTATCACCTTTCTTTACCACAATTGCAGGATGAGGTTCGACGTGAAACCCAACTGAATCATAAATTGGTTTTATGAAAAATTCCCATCTGCTGCTGCTCGAATATGTACGGATAAACATGCCCCATTTCTTTGATTTTTTATCCTGAATTAAGATTTGTGAATAGTCCTCGTCTTCAGTTTCAGAATCAAGAATCACCATGGAATTGACGCCCACGTCAGTCATAATTTCAAGCTGTTTTTCTGTTGCCCGTTTCTTTTTTATGAGGGTTTGGGAAAATGAGATGGAAGAACATAGAAATACAAGAAGGAAAAGGAGCTTTTTCATAGAGAGATTTAAAGAAATAACACCATTCGATTGGATAGGTTACAGGTTTAGATTTGGCTGACGGCATTAGACTTTTCACTTTGAATTAAGTTATTCTTCGAACTATCGCACAATCCAACCTATAGCAGTTCAATCTCATTTTTCCAAAACTTCTAGTGTCCATAAGGATTAGATTATAAGCTGTTTTAATTGCTAATGCTCCTTATTATCAGTCAGAAATTTAATCGACTTCTCACGAAATACTCTATATAGAATGTAAAGAAGCGCGGCAATCATGACAAGTATTCCTGCCCGATGAAGATAGGCCGGATCTTCTGGATTAACGCGACCGTAAAAAGTGTCACCTATGAAATATGTGACATTGAAAAGATGCAAGATAATTCCAAAGTAGAGCACCCAGTTTAAGTTTTTGATCGCCCAGAGAATGATAGGAAGGATCAGTATGAAAATGAAAGTAATGAAACCATGAATGTTATGGGAAATATCCAACTCCAATAACTGGCTCTTGAAATTCTGAGAGACGAAGAAAAAATGGATCAGGTGATTGATTGCAAATAAGGTCATCAAAATCCGAAAAGTGTTCCTTTTGTTTTCCCTCTTATAGATGGTTTTGAGTCCGAAGTATCCTAGCATGAATAGAATTGCCAGATTCAGAGCAGCTGATGTTCTACCTGAATTTCGCGCACATTCTCCAAAGACCAAATCGACATCTTCAATCGTCATGGATGCTCTTAAGTAAATTAGTGCATTAAGGCAAAGAATGAGAACTATCAATAGTGGTAACCTGATTTTTTTTAACATAAGTAGTTGTACGTTGATCAGGCTATTAACGAGACAGTTCGAGAGTTATTATTCTCGCTATTTAAATTAACAGTTGGAAAGTAAATTACTTGGTTCTAACTCCAGTAGAGTCTACAATTGTTTCATTTCAGCGGGGAAAGCTGTTCAATTTTCTCCTATTAATTGGCATTGTTTACATCACAAAAAAAAATCCCCTGAACGTGCGCCCAGAGGATTTTGCGAATAATTATTCAATGTGATCTAGAATTATTTCACTGAAATTTTATGCATGTTAGTTTCACCTCCTATCGTGATACTTACGAAGTAAATCCCAGTTGGAAGTTCAGAGATATCAAAGTTTTCAACTCTTTTATTCATTTTAGTTGTGATCATCACATGACCCACTGCATCTCTAACAATTACATATGCAGCCATCTCTGGCTTCTCAGTCAGGGAGATGGTAATCATCTCGTCTGCTGGACTTGGGAAAACACTAATCTCAGAACGTACAATATTGTCTAATGCAATGATCTTGGAGTATTCATACCCACCATCGAAATCCGTTTGTTTCAAGCGGTAATAATTTACGCCTGCATATGGATCTTCATCGCGAAGTGTATAATTAATTTCCTCGTTGCTGTTTCCAGCTCCATCAACCTGTCCAATCTCATTAAATTGAGTTCCATTGATACTTCGTTCTACAGTAAAGTTCTTGTTACTCACTTCTGATTCTGTTGTCCATCTCAAAATGTTTGAGCCTTCAGAATTTTCGCCTGTGAATGACGTCAATTCAACTCCAAGTACAACCCCACAAATAATAGGTGGACTTATATAACAGAGGATGTTTTGACGTAAATTTTGACCTTCTATAGCAGGTGTGTGCCAGTTGGCAGTTGTCATGGAACCGAATACAGCAACTCCAGCCCCCCAGAATTTCTCGGAACAAATTACTACGCCAGATCCATCAATTAATGATGTTCCAAAGGAGCCAATATTTCCATGGCAGAACCAGTTACCTGACCAGGTAACCCCAACTGGAAGGAAGGGGCCCGTGAAAATTGCATGGGCGGGCACTACAGCATTACCTGTGGGATATGTGGCGCCAGTATACACTAAAGATGTTCCACCAAAGCCGTAATTCATACCATTGTCTTGATTGGGTGCTGAGTTAAGAAATATTTTTCCGCCTGCGGCGACCCAATTTTCCATCGCGGTCATGTTTGCTGTTAAGAAGGTCTCAAATGCTGTTGCCCCACCGTCACTACCATCCATGAAT
>JBLHON010000384.1:0-3088 GCA_047621865.1 Crocinitomicaceae bacterium
CCAATGGTTGCGATTCCCAAAAAGCCCGCGAGATGAAGGGGCCCAGTAGAACATGCCACCAAACAATCGACTTTGCCAATGAAGGCAATGAGCTGTTTGAGAGATAGTTTTCCAGTCGTATCAATGATGCGTTCATGCGCCGGAAGATGTTCTCTAAAAAGTGCTCCTTCTGCTGCTGTTCCAGTGAAATAAACGGTGTATCCTTTAGCTATCAGGGCATCCGTTAATTTCAAGTAGTTCGTCATTGGCCATTCTTTCGCGCTTCCTTGCGATTTTGGATGCAGGATCACGCTTTTAGATGCTCCTAGAATCGCTTTATCCAAATCTGCAGGCAATTCCACTCTAGGTGCTTTGAAGTAGTTTACAGTGCTTATTAGTTCATCCAACGAAGGGATTTCAGAAAGTCCTAATGGACGCAATAACTCATGATTCAATTGTGCTTCATGCAACTCTGAGCGTTTGCGTGTGAAATTCGGTCTATGTGTACAGGTAAAACGATGGTAGGACCTATGCGACGTTCCAATACGAACAGGAATCACTACTTTCTTGGCAAGTTTCGCAATCTCCTTATTGGGAAATACATGAATTAGAACGTCAGCTTGAAGAAACGCGAATTTTATCCTCTGCTCTGTTGATGTGAGGTTGCTATAATCTTCCCAATCCTCAAAATCATCCACAGTTTGATACGATTCAACAACTGCTCGGGTGTACCCTTTGCCAAGAAAAACGATTGTTGCTGTAGGAAAATTCTTCTTGATCCAAGCGCATAGTGGAAGCGTCAACATCACATCTCCAATGCTATCAGTTCTACTGATTACAATTCGTTTATTATGGAGATCAATTGCTTTCACGGTGAAGTCTTCTTAACTCGCTGTATTTAAACACATTTGATTTTCCGCTAATTTGTGCAATCTTAAAGCCCATTTTTCCATCTAAAAACCCTGCTTTCAAGAAGTACATAGAAAAAAATCGCGCCATGCCACTAAGGTAAGGTTTTAGTGCTGATGCCTTCTTCCCTGCATGAAACATTTTTTGTGCCGTCAAGGTCGAATATTTATCTGCTCTTTCCCGGTGACCTTTATAAGAATAATACGAATAGTGTTCCAAGTGACCTTCCAGCTGAATTTCGCTTAGCTCAGATGGATACACAAGTTCCTCATGCACAAAAGCGCCTTCCCAGTAACTGTTCTCTTTTGGGAAAATGCGCACTTTTATATCAGGATACCATCCAGAATGTTTAATCCATTTCCCGCAATAATTTGTCAGCCTGTTTATGCTATACACTTGCGGAGACTCTATGTTTTTAATTGCTAATAATGATTGTTGAAGTTCAGCATCCAGTGCCTCATCTGCATCAATGGAAAAAATATAATCGCCTGTTGCAAGATTGTTCAAGTGATTTTTACTTGCTGAATAACCTTCCCATGCACGTTGTACAAATCGAACGCCTTCTGCACGACAAATCTCTTCCGTTTTATCTTCAGAAAAAGCATCGAGAACAATGATTTCATCAACGATATCTTTCAATGAGTGAATGCAACGTGCAATATTTATTTCCTCGTTAAGTGTGATTATCGTGGCTGTAATTTTCATGGTGCCAGTTCAACGCTTCTGAGGACAGCTTGTACTTCACGAAGCGGATGTGTCCAACTTGTTGTAGGTGGTGCATCCACGTATCCACTAATACAGATCAATTTTTTCTTCTTTGGGTGCACAAAATGATAGGCCCAGAAAGCACCACCAGTACCAAACTTTCCGTTTCCAACGAATTTGAACATCCCGCGCATTTCGTAACCGTCAATCTTGCCATCTGCTGATTGGACATCGTTTCCTTCTGGGAATACATAATCAACATATTGCGTGCCCATGTACATTCCTTCTATTTCGGATGGAACATTATATTTAAGCATGGTATCGCGTGCGTTCAATAAGTTTTTGAATGCGAATTGGGAAGAGTCAATGTAATCGTATTGATAGAGCATTACACCTGAGAAAATTGTCCCAGCATCCTGACCTCCTTCTCCAAAATCAATTGGTCTTGACGAAGCGGGGAATTCCACTCGATAGAAATTCTTGCGTTCCGTGACAATTACAGCACCATCAGGGAGATCAATTTTGATTCCAAACGTCTTCTTGATGAGTTTATCTACTCTTGGATTTGGGAGACTTGCGAAGCGCCCCATGATTCTCCCCCAATCTTTGGCTTCAAACTTCTCATGGATTTCGTCGAGTCCCTTTTTGCATGTGGTGAGTACCTGATTAAAATCCTTGCCATTAATATCAATCACTAATTGTGTTTCTGCCCAAACATCTTCGCGCAGTTCAATCGTACCATGATCTCCTTTGAACTCAGGATCAATATTGATAAATAATACGTTTCTGTAGCGTTTAATTCCGTGTTCAAACTTGTTTGGAGTCCTATGAATGAGTTCAAACGTAACAACATCAGGAAGGTAAGGCATGATGAATTGGGTCAATCCAGTATCCAGTTGATTTTTGATTTCTGTATTCCAGATTCCCTCCTCACAGACAACTAAAATTTCGCCTACTTTTCCTGTCACCCGAAGTCCTTGAGCAGAATATGATGTGGATTCACAACCTGGGGAAGTACAAATAATGACGATTGCCCCGAGGCTGAATATAATACTTAGTAACGTCTTCATAACCATTAGTTTTCACGACAACTAGCAATAATCGGGCAAATTTTATCGAACTCTGATCTTCTGGCCAATTTTTAATCGATCAATGTTTATTCCAGGATTCAGTCGCTTAAGTTGTGTTTGTGATTTGTTATGCCGCTGTGCGATTCTACCGAAAGTGTCTCCAGATCTAACACTGTAATACTTCCTGGCAGTTGTATTGGTTGGTGTGGGAGTTGTCGTTGCACCAGCTCCTGCCTTTACCTTTAATCGCTGTCCCACATAAATTCGTGTGGAAGACAATCCATTCAATCGTTGAATAGCTCCAACTGTTGTTCCAAATCGCGATGCAATCGTTCCAAGTGTTTCCCCACTTTTCACCTTGTGATACTGATAACTCCCAGCAGGAGCATTTACTGTTGGTTTCGGGTCATTAACTGTTGGCTTTA
>JBLHON010000385.1:0-3067 GCA_047621865.1 Crocinitomicaceae bacterium
AGGACAAATTTGGGAAGCTGCTATGTATGCTGCTGCTAAAGGTGTAGATAATGTCATTGCCACAATCGATTACAATGGTCGCCAGATTGATGGTGACGTAGATGATATTATTTCTTTAGGGAACCTTTCTCAAAAGTGGCAAGCTTTTGGATGGGAAGTACTTGAGATGGATGGGCATAACATGGATGATATGAGAACTACGCTTGCAAAAGCAAAGTCGCTCACAGGTCAAGGCAAGCCAATCGTAATTATTATGACTACAGAGATGGGACAAGGTGTGGATTATATGATGGGTACACATAAATGGCATGGATCAGCTCCAAATGCTGAACAGCTCGCATCCGCCTTGGATCAACTTGAAGAAACATTAGGAGATTATTAATTGAAACGGATTCTACCCATATTATTTATAGTTCTAAGTTCATTTTCATATGGGCAGGAGGAACTGACGCGCATTCTTTTCATTTTGGATGCGTCAAATAGTATGAATGCCAGATGGGGGGAGCAAACTCGAATTGAGGCAGCAAAAGAACTTCTCGCAAAAACTGTGGATGGCTTAAGAGATGTTCCAAATCTTGAGATTGGACTTCGCGTTTACGGTCATCAATCTCCAATTACATCAACCTATCAAGACTGCAATGACACGAAGCTTGAAGTTCCGTTTGCGGTAGATAATTTCACAAAAGTACAGTATCGTATCAAGTCTATTCAAGCAAAGGGAACAACTCCTATAGCACGCTCATTGGAAGCTGCTGCTGGCGATTTCCCCGACAATGAGGCTCGAAATATTATCATCTTAATCACTGATGGTTTAGAAGCTTGTGATAATGATCCCTGTGTAATTGCAAAGAAGTTAAAAGATAAAGGCGTAAAAGTCACCCCATTCGTGATTGGATTGGGCATGGATCTATCCTATTTGGAAAAATTCAGATGTATAGGTACCTATGAAGATGCTGAGACCCGTGAAGCATTCAAGATTGTGCTTGAAAATGTGGTCATGAAAGCACTTTTGAATACGACCACTCAAATTGATTTAAACGATATTAATGGAGCTCCTCTTGAAACGGATGTAACCATGTTCTTATATGAGGCTGGAACCACAAATCTCAAGTATACGTATACACATACACTGAATCGTTTTGGAAATCCTGATACCTTGATTATCGATCCATCATTGAAGTACGATCTGGTCGTTAATACGATTCCTAGGATTGAGAAAAAAGACATTGTCTTGCTCAAAAACATTCACAATACAATCAAAGTTGATGCTGCTCAAGGATTCATTCGAATTCGATACCTCAATGCCGTCAAACCATATCAGATAGATGCACGAATTATGCAAGCTGGTGAAGGCAGGACATTGAACGTACAAAAAGTTGGGGCAACAGATAAATACTTGGTCGGGACTTACGACGTTGAAATTCTTACCCTACCAAGAACTTATATCACACTGAATGTAGACCAAGGTATTACTGCAGATATAAATATCAAAGCACCTGGATTCATGAAGTATGTGAGTAGCAATTCACTCACTGGACAACTCTTTATGGAGAATGAGAATGGCAGATGGGATTGGGTTTGTAATTTGGAAGACAAATCACGTAACGGAACTATTCAACTTCAGCCTGGTGCATATCGAATGGTGCAGCGGCCAATGTCGTTGAAATCCTCGACCTACACCATGCAAACAGACTTTAGAATTAACTCTAACAAAACAACATCAATTAGGTTATGACAGAAACAACGGATTTCGAAGTACTCGGAAAAAAGGACACCCGTTCGGGCTTTGGAGAAGGGCTCCTTGAGATTGGAAAGAAGAATGAAAATGTCGTAGCGCTCTGTGCTGATTTAACTGGATCACTGAAAATGGGAGACTTTAAAGAAGCCTTCCCTGATCGTTTTTTCCAAGTTGGTATTGCTGAGGCTAATATGATGGGAATGGCTGCAGGAATGACCATTGGAGGGAAAATTCCATTCACTGGAACATTCGCCAACTTTTCTACGGGTCGTGTTTATGATCAAATTCGTCAATCCATTGCCTATTCAAATAAAAACGTGAAAATCTGTGCTTCACATGCTGGATTAACACTTGGTGAAGATGGTGCAACACATCAGATTCTCGAAGACATTGGCATGATGAAAATGCTGCCGAATATGACCGTTATCGTGCCATGTGATTTCAATCAAACGAAACAAGCCACGATAGCAATTGCCGATTTTGTAGGTCCAGTTTACCTTAGATTTGGTCGACCATCAGTTCCTATTTTCACGAAGCCAGATGCTGATTTCCAAATTGGAAAAGCAGATCTACTTATTGAAGGGACAGACGTAACGATTATCGCATGTGGGCATTTAGTTTGGAAAGCAATTGAGGCTGCTCATACACTTTCTATACGAGGAATCTCTGCTGAGGTGATTAATATGCATACGATCAAGCCATTGGATGCTCAGGCAATCTTAAAATCAGTTGCTAAAACAAGATGTGTTGTAACGGCAGAAGAACATATGATCAATGGTGGACTTGGTGATTCTGTGGCACAAGTATTGAGTCAGAACGATCCTTCACCCCAAGAATATGTTGGTGTGAATGATACCTTTGGAGAGAGCGGAAAACCAGAAGAATTGATGACGAAATATGGAATCGATACTGCTAATATAGTGGATGCTGCACAAAAGGTTATTCAGCGAAAATAAACTATGGCCGATCATCCTGAAGATAAAGAAATCATAGATTTATTCGTTCAGGGCGGGTCGTCTGCTGAGAAGGCATTTACGGCTATAGTGGCCAAATATGGTGAGCTTCTCTACTCACAAATTCGGGGAATTACGAAAAATCACGATCAAACGAACGACGTTCTTCAGAATGTGTTTATAAAGGTTTTTCAAAATCTCACGAAATTCAATCAAGATTCTGCGCTCTATACATGGATGTATCGTATCGCGCGCAACGAAACGCTTAATTTTCTCGATAAAGAAAAACGACGTTCTGGGGTGGACATGGACGAATCTTTGCTCGAGATTGTAGCAGGACATAGCTTGCTCGACAATCACTCCTCAGACGAAATTT
>JBLHON010000386.1:0-3038 GCA_047621865.1 Crocinitomicaceae bacterium
AATGAAAACCCCTTCTGTACCAGATAGCACAATAATGAATGGCTCGTTTTGAGCCCCTCGCAAACGATAAGGCCCTTGATTTCCTTCTACACCTTGGATAATTTGTCGTTGAAATTTTCCTTTTGATAGTGCTCCACTCACTTGGGTTTTCCACACGCGACTCGTATCAGCAGACCATTGATAATTAACTGTCAATCCTTGTGCACGTTTTCTATAAGTCAGGAAATAGCCTTTGGGTTTATAGAGCCAAAAATCTCCTGCAATCATTTTAAATCGATCATTATATACCTGAATAAACACTTGATCAAATTCCCTCAATTTGTTCGTGTTACCATCAGCTTGGATGGGAAGATTGTCATCTGAAACAGAAGCCAATAACTTCAAATTAGGCGCAATTTGTCCAGACAACTCAAGATTCAAGGTGGAGTTGACTCCCAAATTCTGATTATTTCCAAAGGTAATTCCTCTAGAGATACTGCCTTCTTTGCTCAATCCAGATCCTCCAAAAACGTCCGTAGTGATAGAAGGAGTTGTAATCAGAAAGTTCTCGCGCATTCCTTTTTCCCGCGTATAGATCAAGTTTGTATCTCGCACAGAATAGGTTTTGGATAAATCCATTGGAAGCACTCTATAGGAAACTTGGAGCGAGTCACTGCATTGCTTATTCAATATGAGACTAGATCCCGCATAATCCAAGACATAAAATTCACTTGAAAGCAATTCATCTCCACATTGAATACTGAATGAATTTGGATAAATCGAAAGCGAATCGAGCTTTATCGTATCGGCACTTGCCACTGTTTTCTGACGCAAACTTGAATATTGCGACCATCCCATCAACGGTAAAAATACCGCGAAGCAGAGTAGAATTAGATGGGAGAATACACGCATTAACACGAATGTACAACGTTCAAAGCAGAAAAATCGTGTTTAAAGCAAGCAGAAACATGTGTAGAATGGGCATGATGTTCTAAAAGAAGGTTAAATTCCTCAAGAACAGTAGAAAATGCAGTAGTTTTGCCCAATGAAATTTATTCTTCTGGTATCCATTTGTCTTTTCGCTCTTAATTCCTTCTCACAGGAAAATTGGGAGCCGCGCGCAGATTCACTTATCAGTTGTGCAAAAACACAACTTGGAGTTCCATACATCTGGGCTACATCCACGCCGAATAAGAGTTTTGATTGTTCTGGATTCACTTCCTACGTTTATGGAACATTCGACATTACGAAATGTAGAAGTTCTAAAGGATATGGGAACATTGGAGAGAAGATTGATCTGAAAAATACGCGCAAAGGAGATTGCATTCTTTTCAGAGGCACAACACCTGGAAGTAAAACAATAGGACACATTGGGATTGTGGTAGAGAACGACGAAAATGGATTGAAATTCATTCATTGTTCAAGTTCAAAAGCGCACTTTGGAGTTGTGATTACAGATTATTACTCTTCGGGTTATCCAAAGCGATTTCTTCAAGCAAGAAGGTTATTTTAAACAGTAAATCTCACACTCTTTTCTCGTTAAAAAACGTTAAGCAGCTACCACGTATGGTTGTTTCGGCTACATTCGTTCATAATCATGAAACGCATAAGAGTCCATTTCATTCTAGTCCTAGTCATTGTCGCTATGTTGGCCTTGCTCATTATTCAAGCGTTTCAAACTGCCCAATTGTATGATCGTAAATCAGATGAATTCGCCAAGCGCTTTTCAACCACACTAGACAGAATCTCACTTCGCCATGAGAGAGCGGACGATATTAAGCGTTACATGCATGTCATGGACAAGAATTTTAGCGGAAAGTACAAGGACATTCTCAAAGAAGAATTTGGAAATATTCTTTCGACCCGTGAAGAGATTTCCATCCAAGATACTGTGATCTTCAAGGATGGTGAATTTGAGGACTATCTGATTATTAAAGGAAAAACCTACGATTCCATTACAGGATTGACAGCAGAGCAAAGAGTATTGGCGCGCGACGTTCGAAAATTTCATGACCTCATCAATAATGGCAATGCAGCAGTTGACCAGGATTCGCTCAATCTCACCTTTCAGATTGACCAACGAATGGTTCAGCAAATATTTAAGAAGACGCATTTTTTCAATGAGATGATGTTGGACGCTTATCGAAACAATAAATATGAAGACCCAAGTGAGCGCATTGATTTAACCTTCCTTGATTCAGTCTTGAGTACAGAATTGGCGGACGAAGACCTTCCCGAGCATTTCGAATTCATGATTACAGATGAATACAATCAGCCTGCATCATTCAAATACACTCCAAAACGCTATTCCGCAAACTTAGATACGACATCCACGCATCGAACATTGCTCTTTCCCGGCAATGCCCTCGATAATGATTTATACTTGCATCTTTCTTTCCCCAAACAAAAATCATTTGTTCTAAAAGAAATGTGGGGGCCACTTATGGTCAATATTATGTTGTTTATTTTCATTATCACTGCTTTAGTGTTTATGTTCAAAACGATTCTAACGCAGAAAAAACTCTCAGAGTTGAAAAGTGACTTCATCTCGAATATGACACATGAATTCAAAACGCCAATCTCAACTATTTCTCTTGCATGTCAAGCAATGAATGACTCAGATATGGTAGGAACTCAAAATGAGTCCACGGCGCCTTATGTCAAAATGATTGGGGATGAAAACAAACGCCTTGGGATTCTTGTAGAGCGAATTTTGCAGAGTGCAATTCTTGATCGTGGCGAGCTTAACATCAGAAAGGAAGAGCTTCTCTTGAATGAAATCATCAATGATGTTGTGTACAGTGCCAAACTGAGACTCGCAGATACTGGAGGCACCATCACTCTAGATCTTCCCTCAGAACTTGTGTCAGTTCAGGCCGATAAATTGCATGTCACCAATTTGATCTCCAACTTAATTGACAATGCAATTAAGTATAGTTCTGGAAAACCAAAAATTACTGTTGCCATGGTGCATGAAAATAATAAGACCATTTTACGCGTTATTGACGAGGGCATAGGAATTAAAAAAGAGCACGTTGGTAAAATATTTGACAAGTTAT
>JBLHON010000387.1:0-3024 GCA_047621865.1 Crocinitomicaceae bacterium
TACTGAAAGCATATCAATGTTATGCGAACCTTGTTAGTTCAATAAAATGTGCTCATTCTGGGGCTTATAAGTCGAGGGAGTTAGATAGTACCATCAATCAGTTTCCTCTTCAAGTGCACACAGTTGAGCAAGGATTTATAGCAGAAAATCATCCTACATTTAACCTTCAATTTGGAGATCAAGTCATCTCAATAAATGGTGTTTCATGGAAAACGATCATGAACCAGGGGATGCACTTACATTCATCAGATGGATATTCACCACTGAATAATGAGGCCTTCCAGAAGAGTTTAGCGAACGATATCCCCGTAATTGTAGGGAATCAATCTCATTATGATTTAATGGTTGTAAGATCAACTAATGATACCCTATCCCTGCGTTTGAAAGCAAGTTCTGAATCAATTGATCAACGACTCTCTCCAAGATTTGAATTCTCCATTACTGGTCCTACTAAGAACATTGGTTTAATCACTGTACATAGTTTCCCATCTGACGTTTCATCAATACGCGCATTTGAAAAGTTCTGTTTGAAAACGAGAAATAAGATCAAGTGCAAAAAAATTGAACACGTAATTATTGATCTGAGGAATAATGGAGGCGGGGATAGGTTGGATCTTCTCCTGCGATTTTTTGCGCCAAAATCGTTTGCCATGATGGCGTCATCAGTACTTGACACCACAAACCTTTCGAAGTATCGCGATAAAGTTGTCTTTCAGAATTTAACCTACGATCAAGTTCTTCACCAGCAATCAACTTCTGAACCATCTGGCTGGGTTGACAATCAAGGAAAATTATATCTTGACGTGAACTTATACGTGTTAACGAATGGTCGTACAGCTTCTGCGGCAAGTCATTTTGCATCTCTGGTCAAGGAAAATAAATTGGGCAAAATTGTTGGAACGGAAACTGGAGGTCGCGCATCAGGATGCAATGGAAGTGTTTATGGCTCCTATTTTTTACCGCATTCAGGAATTGAAATCTGGCTTCCCTTGGTAAAAAACACATATGCAGTTGATCAAATAAGCAATCAAAACCATGGAGTGATTCCGGACATTTTAATAGAAAAAGAGCTGTCAGATGAGTTGCAATTAGCAACACTGATTAAACTTATAAGTCAATAAATCATTCATGTCGTTCTCGGTAAATTTCTCTTCCAGAGAAATACTCGAACTGACATTAGGGTCACACTCGAATAATTGATGTTCGTCCCGATAGCTATCCAGAAACGCTCTGCTCATATTACCTATGCTAGACCAAGCGATCCCGAAGCAAGAACGAGTCTAACCTCGGCATTTCGAACTACAGAAAACCGAAAAATCGATCCAAAAATCTAATAATCCAACAATGCTCCTTCGCTGAAGCTTCAGCGCAAGCGTTCCAACAATCCAAAAAAAGCCAACCTTCCCGGCTTTTTCTGCGTTCTATATATAGAAGGCGAGGTAGGCACTTACTTTTAATGGAATGGATTATGATTGTGTTTGTTGGATTAGTGATGGTGATGATAGTGGGGAATTGGGTAGTTGGATTTGTTTCAAATCTATAATACCTAAGTGGAGAATCTAAATGTGAACGAGCTCGTGTCCTTCGTTCTTTCTTAAAAATAATTTCAAAATTGTTCGAGCGTCTCGATCTTCAGGGACGAAATCGATGAACGAATCCCAATTTTTTGGTTTCTTACGATTGAAATGGAATGGGGCATAACCAATTCCTCGAAGTGTTCCTTTTTCTACGTAAATGAGGCTTTTCTCATTGCGCTGTCTGCCTTTATCGACAATGTAAAAGGTGGCTTCATTCAAGTTCAATTCGTCCACTAATCCTTGGCAACGCGCATTGTAATCCTCTGTGGATTCTTCATTCACACAAGCACCCTTACATTCTTTGATGGTATACTGGAAGCAGGCACTCGACGTTTTATAGATGTTACACAACTTCTTGCACAATTGATGCTCCTCTACAAGACGTTCTAAGGAAGCAGTAGCTTCACGTTTCGAATTATAACTGAGCAATGGTGACTCATTCATCTTCGCGACTGATGAGATCATTAAACGCAAGTAGCCCTTTTCGTCAACATAATCATATAAACCATAAGGGAATTTATGTCGCTTCAATGCTCTATTGTAAATCGGTTGATGCTCCTTAATCAACAGAGATTCCTGGAGCAAGGCAATTAATTCAGATCCAGTGAGATCGTACTCAATTCGAGAAATTTCCTTCTGCATTTGAATGGACTTCTGCGTGGTTGCGTTCCTTAAGTGCTGTTCAATTCGCTTAAGGATGTGAATACTTTTCCCAATGTAAATAAGCTCGTTCGTGTCGTTGAAAAAGCGATAAACTCCAGGCTTGTTAGGGATATCTTCTAATACTTCTAAATCTAAATTTGGATGTAGCCGCTTTGGATTTACTTCTTCTTGAATAAAGGTGGACAGCTGTTTTGAATCCGTCTCCATCAAAAGTGTAAACAACTTTGCAGTCGCAAGTGCATCCCCACCAGCTCTGTGTCTTCCCGATAATTCAATGCCTAAAGCACGTGTTAATTTGCCTAGACTATAGGAATCGTGACCGGGAATTACGTAGCGAGAAGCCCTCACTGTGCAGAGATGTGGACGACGATAATCAAAGCCTAGTGCCTTAAATTCGATTCGAACAATGCCATAATCAAAACCAACATTGTGCGCTACAAAAATGCAATCTTTGGTGAATTCTACGATCGTTTTAGCAACCTCGAAAAACTTTGGTGCTGTCGAAACCATGTGATCACTAATTCCCGTAAGGTTAGTAATGAAAGGAGGGATTGGAATTTCAGGATTAATCAGTGTTTCATATTCATCAATGACTTCCTTTCCATCATGGATATAGATCGCGATCTCTGTGATTTTAGAGCTCTTAGGCGTTCCACCTGTTGTTTCAATATCTATGATTGCATACTTCAAGTGACAAAGTTCATAAAAACGAGCAATTCAAGCCCATTTTTGTAAAAAACTAATCAATAAATTCACCCCATACAAAAAAGGCGCACCCAAAGAT
>JBLHON010000388.1:0-3017 GCA_047621865.1 Crocinitomicaceae bacterium
ATTGGAAATTGAACGTAAAGTTGATGCAGCTGAAGATTATACTGCTCTTAAGATCACTGATCTGCAAGGGGGACGTTATGATGTGATTCAAGAACAAAAAAGACAGGTGAATGATGTGGAGTTAGCTTATCGTACTAAGTCTGAGGAGGACGCGTTAGCAGCTCGAGCGAATAATGAGGAACTCATTGAGGTACAACGTTCCACGATAAGCCATGAAAAAGAAATTTCTGACTTGAATACTGTTCATGCCTTTAAAACGGATGGCGAGATTGCCGCGGTTAGACGCAAAGTCTTAGATGATGATACTGACTTTGCCAAAATTAGAAAGGAGGCGACAATTCAGCTCAAGGACATCCAACGAGATAAACTTGAAATGGATAGATTGGCTTTTAATGGTGAAACAGAGAAGGTTCTTGAATCTCAAGCAATTCTTAATGCTGAATCAGCGAAGAGAAATAGTATCAGTATTAAGGCTGATGCCGCAATGGTAGATAAAGTTGCAGCTTTAGAACGATCGGAACAAAAGGCATATGCGGTAACTTCTCAAGGCCAAATGAGCGACGAAGATGAACGGTTGAATATGCACCAAAGAGTAGGCTTAGCTGAATTAAGTGTTCAGGAAAAAGCTGAGCAGGACAAAGCTCAAAGAAAGAAAAATACGCAAGAGTTAGCTGACCTCAGTAAAACCAGATCGAAACAAACTCAGCTTGAAGAAGAAGCTCAACGTAAAAAAGCACTTGATGCTCAGGGGAAATTGGACAATATTACAGACACGCCTCCTAAAAAAGTTAAGGTGCGCAATGCACTTGGAGATGAGTATCCAGAAGGAGTTAGTGAGGAATCATTTAAGCAATCTGACGAGGTTGGTCTGGTAAAAACAATCATAACACGAAGAGTTGTTGTAATTGATGGGCATGCTGACGTATATATTAGAACGCAATCATTGAATGGAATTACTTATAGTAAAAATGGCTCACCAAGTCTCTCGAATGTTTGGAATCAAGAAACACAAGACCCGAAATTGGAGCGTCATTATTAGTGCGTGTGTAGTACTGCTACTTTCGTGTGCATCACCAATTGTTGATAGTGAAAACGACACAGAATTTGGTGGGGAATTTGTTGGCGCTACGCAAGGAACGACTTACAATATTATTGTCGCAAACGAAAAGGTAAACTTCTCTCAAAACGAGATCGATTCCATTTTACACGATTTTGATCTTTCTTTGTCAACGTATATTGAGGAATCTGCAATCACGAAACTCAATAATGCAGAAACAATTCTCACAGTTGAGGATCCATCAGGTTATTTCAAGGAATGCTATGCAGCAAGCGGAAAAGTTTTCGAGCTGACAGATGGCGCTTTTGATCCATCCGTTTTCCCGCTCGTTGAAGGCTGGGGATTTATGAAAAATGTGGATGAGCCTATGTCTGATCAAGATGTAGCAACTGTCATGAACTACATTGGATTTGATCAATTCCATACCATGAGTTTTAAGAACACGTCTGTTACAATTGACAAGGAAGATTCCCGTTTTAAATTAGATTTTAATGCAATCGCTCAAGGATATTCCGTGGATGTTCTAGATGATTTCTTGAGTTCACGTGGGCAGAAAAATTATTACATCGAAATTGGTGGAGAGCTGATCGTAAGAGGTGTGAATCGCGAAGGAGTAAAATGGCGAATTGGTATTGATGCTCCAAAAGAACATAACGATACTCATGAACTGGACAATATTATTTATGTTTCCAACGAAAGTATTGCCACCAGCGGAAACTATCGAAAGTTTTATGAAAAGGAT
Organism: Crocinitomicaceae bacterium; assembly: GCA_047621865.1. Classification (GTDB taxonomy): domain Bacteria; phylum Bacteroidota; class Bacteroidia; order Flavobacteriales_D; family Crocinitomicaceae; genus UBA4466. The sequence goes on from JBLHON010000388.1 coordinate 1,800, forward strand.
GGCAAGAAATTCGCACACACACTCAACCCTAAAACAGGATATCCCGTAGAACATTCATTGCTGAGCGTTACTGTAATTGCTGACAATTGTACGCAAGCAGACGCCTATGCAACTGCATTTATGGTCATGGGCACTCAAACGACTATTGAATTTGTTGAAAACCATCCAGAACTTAATCTCAAGGTGTATTTATTGGAGGCTGGAGACAATGGAGGAATAAAACGTGTCGTGTCCAAGGATTTTCAAAAGTATCTTGAAGAATAGGTTATCCTCATCTTTTTGTGGGAAATTCATTTTAACCTTGGTCAAAGATGGATGCGTTTAGTGTACTTTCACAGAAAGCACCTGACATGAATCAGAAAAAAATACTTCGAATTGTTCTTATGATTGCTTCAATTGCACTCGGAACATGGATCATACTCTATTATTGGAAAACCAATGATGCAAATGGGATAAAATTTGTTCCAATGTATTTAATGATTGTAGCCTTAGGGTATATCCTTCTCCAAGTAATGAAACGTTATCTTTTTAAAGGCCAAAATTGGTGGGATTGGCTTTATTACATTGGTTTGACCTCTATGTTATTGCCCATTTTCTTTGGAAGCGAAGAGAACAGTTCGATTTTTGGTGTCCTGACTGATTATGGAACTTTCTTTTTCATCATTCCAGCACTGATAGATATTCGATTGTTGATCGCTAAAGAAGAGGAGGTAGAATGAGAGTACACTTTATTGCAATTGGAGGAAGTGCAATGCACAATTTAGCAATCGCTCTCTCAAGAAAAGGAGATGTCGTAACAGGTTCAGACGATGAGATTTTTGAACCTTCTCGTTCGCGACTCGATCTGCAAGGAATCCTTCCTGATGAACTTGGTTGGGACGCAGCTAGAATCTCTACAGAATTGGACGCTGTAATTCTTGGGATGCACGCACGAAAAGATAATCCTGAATTGGCGCGAGCAGAAGCGTTGAAACTTCCCATTTATTCCTACCCAGAATACTTGTATGAACAAAGTAAGAACAAACGCAGAGTAGTTATTGGTGGATCTCACGGGAAGACTACAATTACTTCAATGTTGCTGCACGCGATCAACGAATTGGGACTTGATGTCGATTATATGGTGGGCGCTCAACTCGAGGGGTATGATTGTATGGTCAAGCTCACAGACGAGGCAGACACAATGATCCTCGAAGGAGATGAGTACTTGAGTTCACCCAT